>JAQGHS010000316.1 GCA_028291605.1 Planctomycetaceae bacterium
ATTTCGGTCGTCATGGCAATCACTCTTCCTCGGCCCTGTAGCCCGCCTCTCCTGAGTCGGGCGAGCCTCTATGAATCACTGTTCGACTAAATCAGCCGGCACGCGCTAGCGTCCGGTTCTTGCCGTAGGATAGGCATCCTGCCTGTCATGCTCATTTTTTCACGGACAGGCAGGATGCCTATCCTACGAACTGATTACTGATACCGGCTCACATAGTTACCACCGGTCGTCAATTCCCGAGCTGTAAACAACTCAGTCGGCAGGTGATAACCATAAGCCGACAATCGCTTCAACACTTCCGGTTCATATCCAGTCGAATAGAACGTACCACTCAACATGCCCTTCGAATCGGTCCCACCCAGGCGATACACAAACACGTCTTCGAGGTGATACGTTCCCTGCTGGCAATCGACCAGTTCAGTAATACGCATGACCTTACGTTCGCCGGACGCCAGACGCGACACATGCACCAGGATGTGAATGGCTGACGCGATGTATTGCCGCGACAACATAACGGGGAGTTCCGTTCCCGACAGGGCGATCATCAATTCCAGGCGGTCCAGAGCATCGCGCGTATCGTTGGCGTGGATGGTGCTCATCGAACCATCGTGGCCGGTGTTCATGGCTTGCAACATGTCCAAAACTTCGCCACCGCGAGCCTCACCGACGATGATACGGTCGGGCCGCATTCGGAGGCTGTTCTTCAACAGATCGCGTTGCGAGATTTCACCCTTACCTTCGATGTTCGGCGGACGCATTTCCAGCGACACGACGTCATTCTGCTGGAGTTGCAATTCGGCCGTCTGCTCGATAGTAATGATGCGTTCGGTCGCCGGAATAAATCGGCTCAGGTTATTCAGCAACGTCGTCTTACCACCGCCTGTACCACCGCTGACGACGATATTCAAACGGGCCTTCACGGCCATCATCAGAAAGTCGGCCATTTCGGGAGCCAGACTGCCCAGCCGAACCATGTCTTCAAACTTAAACTCGCGGGTCTTAAAACGACGAATGGACAACGTCGGGCCGCGCAACGCCAGGGGCGGAATAACGGCGTTCAAACGCGAACCGTCCGGCAGCTTGGCGTCGACCATCGGCGACACTTCGTCGATACGTCGACCAGCTTTACCGACCAGACGTTGAATAACACGCAGCAAGTGCTCGTCGTTGGCGAACTTCACGTCAGTCTGCAACAGGCGGCCGTCGCGTTCGATGTAAACGCTGTTGGCACCGTTCACTAACACGTCGCTGATGTTTTCGTCGTGCATCAGGACTTCCAACGGACCGTAGCCGTAGATTTCGTCCATCAGCTCGTTGACCATGACATCCCGGTCATGACCTTCCAGCACAACAGACTGCCGCGAACACAAGTGAGCCGCCAGGGCCCGCAGTTGCGCACGCAGGGTCTCATCCGACTGTTGCCCTGCTTTGGACAAGTCGATGGCGTCGACCATCTGCCGGTGCAGACGCGTCTTCAGCTCCTGAAACGCCTGACGATTCTTTTCACCCGCGGGGGCTGGTGGGGTCGCTGTGGCTGCCATAATCATCACATTCTTACTGGGTCAACTTCAGTTGATAGACATATTTGCTGGCTTGAGCTGTGACTCCCACCATCCCCAAATCGGACGGCAGGACGGCACTATGAGTCGCCAGCACACCCGGCTGAAAAACGAGCCGGTAATTCATTCCACCTGATTCTTGAACGGCCATCACCCGACCAGCTACCAGGCCGGACGATTGAATGCGTCCCGGCGAGTTCGGATCGGGCTGCGTAAAATTCTCGTACAACATCACAGCGCGGCACTCACCGACGATCGTTTTCAAAGCTTCTGCCGCTGGCTTGGACATCGTCGCTTTCGCGGAGAACAATTCAGGGCCACGGGTCATCAGAAAACGCCCGTCGCGGCGTTCCAGATCCTGAATGCTCCAGCCCAATCGAATCTGTTCTTCCAGTGGGAAGCGACCTACTTGCCCATGAATGTCGAAGAAGGCCATATTCGCGGTAACCGGATCGGCCCCCGGAGCGGCGGGATTCAGGATGATCTCAGGGATACCATCGCTGCCAGCCACGGCTTCATGAGTGGAGGGATCGTAGCGAAACTTGTCCTCACCCCGCCGATTTTCAATCTGAACCTGCCAAGTGTCCTGGCGTTGTCCCAGGGGATCCTTCGCCAGTATCGACAGCGGCAACATGGGTACGCGAGCTCCACCGACCGACTGAAATCCCACCACGTGGTTGTCGATCGAGGCCTCGGCTTGCGCTTGAACTTCACCGGCCGCGACGTGCGTCAATCCGCGAACAAACAACGCCACCGGATTACCCCGGGCATGCAGCCGCTGGGCCACCATGCGGACTGAACGGGGTTCGTGGACGGTCTCGACGAATTTGACCTCGCCCGTATCTTCAACTTGCACCTTCACGCCAATGGTGATGTCACCCGAATCGGAATTCAGGACATAGGGCTGGCCCGCAATGTGATTCATCGAGGCCACGTTCTCAGCAGCCAGTTTCGCGGCAGCAATCCGACCATCGGGAGCTGGTTCGGGAGCGCGCAGGGCATCGTCACTGGCCAGTTCACGACACGCAGCGACGGCCGCAGCTTCCGCAACACCCTGGGCTTCTTCGGTGGCCATATCGAGCCACAAGCGATCAATCACCAACGCGACCGCGCTCATGACCACGACCAGGGCCAGGGCGACAATCGGCGCCAGCCAGCCCCGACGGTTCGGGCGTTGTCGCAGGTGATTTCGTCGACGCTTCACAGTAAGGGTCTCGGGCCACAGGTGGGGACCTGCAATTCATCGAACCACAGTCGCAGCAAAGTCGCCGCGGCTGTGGTTCAAGATGTTCATCAAATTAACTTCCTCGTCTCACAACCGTTCCTATCGAGGACTGACGTTCTGATTCTGCACATTGAACGCAGTTGGGGCCCCAGGACCGATCGGCAAGCCGGGTGCATTGTTAGCCGACGGACCGGCAGCTGGCGGAGCCGGCGTCACTGGCGGGGCCCCCGCCGGTTGATTGGGATCAGCATACGGCGTGGGCGGTGCGACAGGGGTGGCCCCTGGCGCTACGGGAGCGTTCAACGGCAGGTTCGGAGCTCCAATCCCGCCCGGAGCATACATTAAGTCACTCTGAGTGCCGCGTGCGGTCGCTCCGATGCCATAGGCGCCCAGGAAGTTCCAGTTCTCCACAATGCGTCCGTTCGGCAAGAAGCCGATTGTCCCGCGAGTCTTTAACCGGTACTGCTCGACCAGGTACGGCTCAGGCGGTTTGGGTTGCGGGGCGTCCGGTTCCTTCGGAGGCAATTGCAATAACTTCTCCAGCGTCAACCGATCCCCATCGTCGTCCGAGACAATGATGCCACCGGAACTGGGAATCGGAGTGTAAGTCAAATTCAACACGCCATTGCCCAAGGCCAGCAACAAGGCGTTTGCTTGTCCGGGACGTACTTCCAACACCACCGTGTTGCCGTTGCTTTCGGGATTTTGCTGAGTCACACTGCGGTTGATCGCGAGGACTTTAATGCCCTTGAACAGGGTCAACTGGTAGCCGTACGGAATGCGATTATCCAAACGTGCCCAGGACGTATTCACGGTGTATTGAATGTCGCAATAGTCCCCAGGTCGGATCAACCCGTCGACGATCGCCGTGTTCGCCCCGATCGCAATCGCAAGGGCCTTCATCCCCTTCGCCAATTTCAGCGGCGGTCGCTCACCCGGGGCGTACAATTGGTTGGCCTTGATCGGCACAGCCTTCTTCAGCGGTTCGCGAGCCACGCGGCCGATGATGATCTTGTTGCTGGCCAGCATATCCGGGGTCAGCGTGCTGACCAGCGTCGGTGCCGTACCGAGGTGCTTCTCGGTAATCTCCGTGCCGGCAGCGATATCCGCTACGGGCGTCGGCATATTGCGTGTCGCGACTTCGGGGGCCTTCTGCTCACGGGCCATTAATGTGCGAACCACGTATGCGGCCACCAGCAGGCCCATGATTGCCATCACTCCAAAAGTGAGCGCGGCAGGTGTGAGACGTTTCACGGTGCAATTCCTCTATCAACTCGCTAACAAGTAGAACGAACAATCTTGTCCGTCGTTTGGCCTGCCGCACTGGATTGATTAGCCCCTGATCAGGCAACCCAGTTTGACGCCAACACGAACACTCCCGACCTCTGCCATTCGTCCCTGATTCCCTGGCGACTCACTCCCTCACGACACTGGTTTCCTCAGCCAGAAACCGTCCCTGCAGACTAAAACCGACTGGCCACAACAAATCGGGCGCAGCGGTCGACATCGGAACGGTTAAACCCACCGTGGTAATTTCTCCGGCCCGTTCGGCCGGTATGTAATAAACTGTGTGGTTGTATTGCAAATTGGGACTCAAAACGCGACGCACGACATCTTCGATTTCAGACTGATCTGCGACCCCCAGTGATGCCCGCCGCGCCGCCGCCCGACAGGCTTGGACTACCGATGACCGAGCAAAAAACAAGATGCTGAATTCGAAGACCGCCATCAGTACGGTGAACAGAATCGGCAGAACCAGGATCAACTCCATGGTCAGCAAACCGCCGCGCCGCACAGGTTGGCGACGACCGGCAACTGACTTCGAGATGGACGCTTTCCGAATCTTCAACATGCAACACCACTCATCACAAGCACGGCATCAAATCATTCTCTGGTGCTCATCCGAGCGACCGGATTGTCAACTATTCTTTTCGTTCGGTTTGGGCTCAGCGTTCAGGTTCACCGCATCTTTAGGCACCACTACTTTCTGCGGAGCCGATTTCTTCGTGGCCTGTTCCAGCTCCCGCTGTTTGGCCAGTTGGGCCTGATGTTGTTTATAAGCTTGCCGGGGAACATCGAAACCGGTCACCAGCACCGTCCCCAAAGCCACGGACAGACCGAAACTCATACCAATACGGCCTCGATTGATCTTCAGCATCTCCAGACGCTTCTTACTCTTGCCCGAGGTATCGCTACCCGGCAGCATCTGATTCTTAGTCTTATAAACACCTTTAGTCAGCATGCCCCACAGCATGACGAACCCCGTCCCCAGTACTACGAAAACCGTGCTGGCGATGATCATGCCGATGGTTCTGTTAAATCCCAACCAGACTGACACGGCCCCGGCCAGCTTGGCATCACCGCCGCCACCGCTACCGATCAACCACAGGATGAAGTACATCCCAAAGCCAATCGCGAACCCAGCCAGGCCATTCAATAACCCGGAGAATCCATAAAACGCGAACTGATAGACCCACCCGAGAAAGAACGCAGGCAGTGTCAGGTAATTCGGAATTTTTTGGATCCGATAGTCAATCACGGCGGCGACCAGCGTAAAGGCGCTCGCACAGACAATCAGAACCCAACCAGCAATATCAGGGTACATCACAGGACAGTTCCACCTACGAAGTGAGACACTTAAGAGACCATTTCCCGTGCTCAATCATCACAAGGCGAATCATCGCAAAAGTGACGCTGCGCAACCGTCATACTTGGCGGCGTTGGAAACAATCCTTCGTGTTGAAAACATACGACACGTTTACGCAACAGCGCATCAAACGTTGCCCAATAGTCGAATTCTCCCATAGGACCATAACCGGATTGGAGCGTAAAACCGGTCCTGACGGCCTATTTTTTTAGTTAAAGTGCCGGCAGAATCGCGACCATCATTACAACCCGAACGATAGCTCAAACCGGCAACAGGGTTACGTGGAAGAATCGCGATTTAGCGATTAACCCCAAGACTGGCAGTCGGCACCGGGAACGGGGCCGTGATTCGAAACATCTCGCAGTAGTTGTAGGACACGGTATGAGCAAAGCGATAATGTGGCCCCAATGGGTACGTAGCAAAACTCGCCAAGAGTTCTGGCCGCGTGAGGGACAGTTCCTGAAGTCTTGGCGACTTCACCTACGTGGATTTGGCAGGACGACCGTGCTTCACGGCTGAGGCCGGCGGGTTTCCATCCATTCGCTGTTTGCAACCCACGCGACGAGGTAGGGGGCGGACGCGTTCCGCTCCTGCAGCCAAAGCAGAAATGGCCGGTCGAAAGTCAGTTTCCGAGCCTTTTTTGGATCGTATTCTGAAGGACCATAGTCGCCGATGATCAGGGTTTCGGATTCAACGATGGCCCCGGCCTCATCAAGGCGAAACTGAATCGTTTGAGTCGCCTGAAAGATCGAGTGCGCCACGTGCTGCGAGTCGTGAAATTTCAGGCGATTGAGTTCGTCGAACTCTTTGGCGATCGAGAGTTCCAGGACCGGAATGAGCAGCACGTCGCCCTCGCCAATCGTCGTGCGAAAACCGTTGGTCACCGGCTTGGCGATTCGCGCCTGTGCTGACTGCAATGTTGCTGCCAGAGTCTGGCTCGGGGCGATTTTCGCCAGAAAGATCTCATCACGCCACAATCGCGTATGCAACTTCACGATGAAGTCGTCGTCGCTGACGTGATTCAGGACTTCCACTTGCCGAACCAGCTGGCCGGTACGCCCATCGGCCGTCGGGTCACCGAGAATTCCGAAGCTTGCCACCGGGTCGGATTCTTGACCGGACTTGAATGTCAGTTGATCGTCGAGGCGATCAAATTTGACTGCGAATGGCATTTGCTTGGAGAGCGCCGCGTACAGAAAGAAACCGAAGACCGGAACCGATTGCAGATCATTGGAGAGTTTCCCCCCCATTTTGCGAGTCCGCAGTCGTTCAAGGAATTTCGGAACGTCGGCTTCAGATCCCGACTCGGTCACGTAGCTGTCTGCCGCCAGATTGCGTCGATCAAATCGACTTTGATTGAGCTTGTTAACCAGGTCAGAAATGGTGTCGCTGTGCAATGACCTCTTGGTCCGATCACGCCATTGATCCCAGGCGATTTGAAATGTCGCGCAATAGATGAGATTCCTGTTTTCTGTGAGCGGCGTATCCAAAACCGGTGACACCTCGGTTCGACGAAAGTCGGCCGCAGGGCGGACAGGCCTCAGTTCTCGCAGTTCCTCAAGCGGTGCAGGCGGCAAATCGACTCCGGCCAGCGGGGCACCGCCATGGATGCTGATCAACGATCGGAGGATGGTCCGGTCGATACTCTGGCGGACAAATCGAACATTCCCATCGACGAATGCCACCGGGACTACACTCCAAGCCTGCACGGCGGGATTGGCCGGCACAAACACCTTGTCGAAAACATCGGCACTGCGCAGGTCGCGCGGCTCCATCCAATGAATATCAGCCTCTGAATGGCCCACCAGTTGCAACGAGTTTGATGCACCATCGACCACGTCTGCTAACTTCGCGCAGTAGCGTTCTGGCCAGATCGTCTCAGGGCCGACAATCCCCAGGACGTGCGCTTCTCCGGGCAGACTATCTGTAAACCAGGGATGGCCGAAGACATCAGGCCGCAGGTGATGCAATTGAGAGTTGTGTGGACTATTCCACGGCTCATCGAGCCGCAAATTCTGATAGACATCTTCATGTCCCAGTAACGGCAATAGTAATGCCCTCCAAGAATGGAGAGGTTGGCCATCTTTCCCCACAGTATACGCGGGCGGGAAGGCTCCATACTGCTGCTCATATTGCTGGATGGCCAGGGACACTCGCCCCAGCTGAGCCTTAAACCGACTTCGAGCAGCGGCGGATCGGGCAGATTGTATGACGAGTATTGAAACCCATCCCACGACCAGCACAAGGACGGCGAGCGCAAACCATTTCAGCCATGTTCCCCAGGCGTCAGAGTCTGTAGAGGTGTCATCCGCCGCACTGGTCGTCGCGGCAATGTCCGGCGTCACTGGGATCTGGTCTTCAGACATAGTTTTACTCTTAAGCCCAATTGTACCGTGATGTGCATCGCCGCAGAGCGCGTGAAACATCATTTCGCGGGATTTCGAACGAGGACGATTCCTCGACCCGAAACGCGCGATTGAGAATCTGACTCGGATACGGACGGATAGAATTGCATCGATACAATTTGATGCATACCATGAACGACCAGTCAGGTCCAATGCTCATCACCGCGATCCGATATCCTCACGCGTTGCTTCGAATATCGATGAGACGTCGCGAGACGGCCAAGGAGTACTCAGTGAGTCATCGCCCGGGAACCATGAGGCTGTCAACATGCTGACAATCGGCGGACAACTCAGTCGCACGTGCGAAGGCGTTTCTCGCCGGGAATGGCTGCGCCTGGGGGGCTTGGGCACCTTCGGCCTCAGTCTGACTCACCTGTCGGCCGGACAATACCTGGCGAACACGGGTGCTGCCGCTTCATCCGCCTCGTCGTTTGGCCGCGCCAAGTCGTGCATCGTCTTGTTCATGTTCGGGGCTCCCGCTCATCAGGATACCTGGGATCTGAAGCCCGACGCGCCTGCCGAAGTGCGTGGCGAGTTTCAGCCGATTGCTACGAACGTGCCTGGCACTTACGTCAGCGAGCACATCCCGTTGCTGGCGGCGATGGCCGATCGCTATGCCTTGATCCGGTCGGTCACGCATCCCGACAACACCCATACCGTCGCCATGCATTACATGCTGACGGGCGTCCGGCACCTGCGACCCTCGACGAATCCGCAGAATGCGGCCGACGACTTTCCGTGCTTCGGCGCCGTGATGAACTACGCCCGCGCCCAGCAATGGAGCCGTGCCGCAGCCGGGGGCAGGGCGAAAGACTTCGCAGCGCCTGGACTGCCCGCAGCCGTGAGTTTGAACTCACCGGCGAACCAGGTGTCGGCGAATAATCATATTTTCCCTGGCTTTTTCGCGGGATTTCTCGGTCAAGCCTCAGATCCATTCTACGTGCCGCAGGATCCTTGTGATCCGAAGTTTTCGCTCTTCCCGGCAGCCGTGAATGACCAGCGACTCCTGGACCGCAAACGCCTGCTGTCCGAACTGGCCGTGCCCGGGGGACACGTGAATGTGGCAACAGCCGAACGCTCATTCGGGACCTTCTACGATCAGGCATTTCAACTCGTGACCTCCGCCGCGGCCCGGCAAGCCTTCGCCATCGGACAGGAACCGGAACCACTCCGCGCCCGCTACGGGTCAACACCGTTTGGCCAGGGTTGCCTGCTGGCTCGGAGACTGGTCGAAGCGGGCGTGCCGCTGGTCACCGTGAATTGGCAACGCGACGACGCCTTTTGGGATACCCATTCCGACAATTTCAACCTGCACAAGCAAAAGCTCCTGCCGAACATGGACCGGGGAGTCTCGGCGTTGTTGTCCGACTTGGAACAACGCGGTTTGCTTTCAGAGACGCTGGTCGTCGTACTCGGAGAATTTGGCCGGACGCCGAAGATCAACGCCAGCGCCGGTCGCGATCACTGGGCACCATGCAGCACGGTCATGCTGGCTGGCGCGGGAATTTCCGGCGGGAAGGTCCACGGCGCATCCGACCGCACTGCCGCCTACCCCGCTCGTGACCCAGTGCTCCCTGAGGATCTGGCAGCCACGATTTATCACCTGCTGGGTATTCCACCGGAGTTCACACTCAAGAACGCCGAAGGACGGCCAATTGCGCTGTCGACAGGCGACCCGGTGTGGGCTCTTTTGTAAAACTTCGTAACCTGCGAGGCCTTTTGTTCCAATTCTGTTTGAACAGAAGGGCACAAAGGACACGAAGAAGTTGCGAGAGAAGCATGGCGGATACCAATTGAACCAGGTGAGCCGGCTGCCGTGAGGCCCTGGACAATTTGCGGTCACGTCGACAGTCGGTCCATTCGTCATTTGGCGATGGATATCTGTTTCTCGGCGAAAACAGCCGCCTTGCGTACCATCTCAGACTTGTTTTGCTGCAGGCCTCGGATCAAGGGGAGAAAGGGAGTGGCATCTCGCCCCTGGTGCGCGAGGGTGAGCAGGATTTGCTTGTGAACCAGGGGTTCCTCGCGATGTTCGAGCATGTAGGTTAAGGCTTCGGTGGCTTTCGCCTTACGCGTCGGATCATCCGCGTGCCATTCGGATATCCAATAGAATTGGTCTCGCCAATGATAATGGGCGCGTGGATACAAGTGAGTCTTCGTCGTGTTGAACGCAAGGAGTGCCATAATAACACTGACACAAACGACAACCTCGATCCAGGTTCGTTTACGGAGTTCTCCGCTGACACGAAGATACAGTGGCTTCCACATCTTGGCTTGCTCTAACGATGCTGGAACTCAGCCCGATTGAATTCGGGAAAGGTCGAAGTGCGAGACAGCTTCCATGCATTCGTGTATCTTACACTGAACAGCGTCCAAAGTTTCAACTCATCTTTCTCCATTCTCTTCCCGACAAGAAACTGCTGCCATGAAAACCAATCTCCCGTTGATGGCTGTGATCGCGTTCGGTTGGCTGGCTCCCCTCTCTGCGGAGTCTCCTGACCTGGTACCAGGCGTCTGGAAAAGGGTGACTCCCCCGGGAGTCACCCTGACTCCGGAGAATCATGTCTTCTGCCAGGGTGTCACCGTTGACCTGAAGAAACCCGGCACACTCTATTTGTGCATCTGTGCTTACGATGTGAAAAAAGGGGGCTTGTATAAGACGACCGACGGGGGCGGAACCTGGAAGAAGATCGGACATCTCGACGAACCGCTGCATGTGGCCATCAATCCGGCAGATTCAAATCACCTGTATAGTGTCGACGGCGTCCGCGGCGACACGCCGGGCTTTTGGATCTCCAAGGACGGCGGCGAGACCTGGTCCATGCCTGAGGGGTATAAAACAATCTCCGAGAAGCCGGTAGGCACTCGCGACCTGTATCACGTCGCGGTCGATCCCACCGACTTCAAACATATTCTGGTCAGCTTCCATTCGCCGTGGGCCGACGGCAAGAATTGCGGCGTGCTCGAAAGTCAGGATGGCGGGGACTCGTGGGTGGCCCATGCTCCGCCGCCGACGCTGAAGGGTGGCTATGGCATGGCGGTCTTTTTCCTCTACGATCCGGTGAAGAAAATCGGCGACCGGAACACATGGCTGTTCACGGCTCAGGAAGGTGGATTCTTTAAGACGACCGATGGCGGGAAGAACTGGTCTAGTGTCTTCAAGCACCCGATGACTCACGGCGGCAACCAACTCTACCGAGCCAAAGATGGAACCCTGTATTCTGGCGGCTACCAGTACCCGGCCCGCAGCACCGACAACGGTTCCAGCTGGGAGCAGATTAAGACGGGCCTCGCCTACAGTTGGTACATGGGAATCTGTGGTGACGGCGAAAACATCTACACGGCCAGCACCAGCAAGAACGAGCCCTTTTTTGTGTCCCGCGAAAGTGACGGCATCACCTGGAAACCGCTCAACGACCAGAAATTCTCGGCCGTTCCGTTCGAAATGGTTTATGATCCGGTAAACAAGATCCTGTATTCGGCCAGTTGGGAAGAGGGCTTGCTGGCGATTAAACTCGGCACGAGTAAATGATGCTGAATCTCGTTCTCAAACTGTTATTCGAATTCCCATCTCGAAAGAGGATTGCGATGAGAAATTCGCCGCTGGTGGTCGCCCTTGCGTCCGCTATCATCTTCAGTCATTCGACTGGCACCACCGCCGACGATGCGGTGATCAACACGCCAACGGTCCTTGCAGCATTGCAGGGTAACTGGACGCTGCAACCCAAGACCAAAGACGGCTACCGCCAACGACTGTCACTGAGTACTTGGTCGTCCGGCAGTTGGCAACAAAGTAAACCGTCCTTGCCGGTAACGATTACATTCTATGTTGAGGGCAACGAACTACTGATCTAGCACTACTATGAGCCGAAGGGAGCTTTCAACTACCGGTTGAAGCAACTGCGATACGATTACAAACTCGACGGGGACACACTGACTCTGAAACGGGATGGAGTGACTGAGATCTGGACACGCGGCAAGCGACCAAACTCCAGGACGAATTGAGCGGCCAAGCCGATTGTCGAGGAAG
>JAQGHS010000331.1 GCA_028291605.1 Planctomycetaceae bacterium
GATCCTGATTGTTTAGGGCTGACTGTGGGAGAGATCTTACGTCACTTAGACCGGGATAATGGAAGTAAGCTTCTGACCCTACGCGCTGCACTGGAGGAATTAGCCCCCCCAAAAGCCGGTCGGTTCAACGCCAAATCTATCGGGCGCCGTCTCATGCATTTTCGACTTCGCAACTGTGGTGGACGTGGCTTCGATTCCCATCCCGATCGGTCTGGTGCGCTGGCGTGGCGCATCGTGCCCATCAAGAGTGCAGGGTTTGCTGGGTTTGAAGGGTTTGAAATGCTTGATTGTCAGGCGCAGGAAAAATCTGACCACACCGTGTGTGGGGGTAATCCAGTCTTAGGACCAGGGAATTTAAACCCTTCAAACCATTCAAACCCTGCAGTGGCATTTCAGGAGGGAGTGATATGAGCACCTTGTCGACGATTCTCGATGAGTTGGGAAGGATGGGCGTTCTGTTGTATATGAAGTCGCATAAGCTCGCGTTCCACGCGCCTGAGGGCGTCATGAATCCCGAGCTCATCCAACGGCTGCGCGACCGTCGCGGCGAACTCATCGAATTCTTGTCGTCCCCCGATACGATCGGCTTACATCCGAGCCATACGACCGTGCGACTCCCCTTTGGCACACAGGTGCTGCATCGCCTGCGGGATTGTGGCTCGCCGTTGTGGTGGCAACATGCTGGCGGGCAGCATGCTTGCCTAATCTGTCATCCCCCAACACATACATCTTCGGTCTGTAGAACTAACTATGCGGGATTAATTCCCGTCGTGGATTGGCGGGACGCAAGTTGAAGGAGCTCCGCCTTCCGGAGTTACCTTCGTCGCGCAGCACAGCGTTTCTCAACACCATCCGTTTACTGAAAGCAATTATGCAAATACTCATTCCTATCGGTCGAAGTCTGGTGTTCGCCTGCCAGCAATACGCTGGCTCGTATCCGCGATTGGTGTCCAGTTCCGGTGTCGAGACGTGGCAATTGGTCGCCGGCCTAGAGGCGGCTCTCATCCTGGTGTTGTTCGTCGGCTGGTTGCATGCCACCCGCGGCGCAACCACCCGGAAGCCCGATGGCGAGGGGGACGAATCCCCATGAACCCGTCTCGACCACCGCCCAACCCTTCGGACTGCCCGCCGTGGCTGCTGGTGGCGATCACGGTCCTAGCCCTCGTGATGGCCGGAACCCTTTGTCGCATCCCACACCTGCTTGATTACCCCAGCGAACGGAGTCATCCCCAATGGAAATCGTCCTCAAACCTGTGTCTGAAATCATCCCTTATCACCGCAACCCGCGCGTGAACGACAAGGCCGTGGCGGCGCTGGTGGCGTCCATCCGGGAGTTTGGCTTCCGGCAGCCGATCGTGGTTGATCCCGACATGGTGGTGATCGTAGGTCACACCCGTCTCAAGGCGGCGATTCAGCTGGGGATGAAGACCGTGCCGGTGCACATCGCCCGTGACCTGACGCCGGCGCAGTTGAAGGCCTACCGCATCGCCGACAACCAGACTGCCACCATCGCCGAGTGGGACTTCGACCTCTTGCCGCTGGAGTTGACCGAGCTGGAAGACCTGCAGTTCGATCTGAATTTGCTGGGATTCGATCCGGACCAAATGGCTAAGATCCGAGGGACCGAGGAAACAGCAGGGGAGTGTGATGCCAACGAGGTGCCTGAACCACCGGACGTGGCCATCACCCAGCCCGGTGACTTGTGGCTGCTGGGCAACCACCGTCTGTTGTGCGGCGACTCGACGAATCTCGAGCATGTGCAGCAGTTGATGAACGGAGAGCAGGCGGCCCTGGCAGCGACCGACCCGCCGTATCTGGTCGACTACACCGGCGAGCGCCCCAACGACAGCGGCAAGGACTGGACGGCATCGTACCGGGAGATCGACATCACCGACGCCGATGGATTCTTCCGCTCCGTGTTCACGAACATCCTACAGGTCCTGGCACCACACTCCGCGATCTACTGTTGGCACGCTCACAAGAGGCAGGCTTTGATCTCCCGGGTGTGGGAAGACCTTTCGATCCTGGATCACCAGCAGATTGTTTGGGTGAAGCCGACGCCGGTGTTCGGCCGGGTGTTTTGGCACTTCCGTCACGAGCCCTGCATGATGGGTTGGGTCCAGGGGAGTCAGCCCACGCACGACGGCGATCAATCGTTCAACTCGGTGTGGGAGATCGACTGGGAAGGTAAGTCGCGGATCGTGGGGAACGAGCACCCGACCCAAAAGCCGGTCGAGATCTTCGCCCGTCCCATGCGCAAACACACCAAGATTGGAGACCTGTGTTACGAGCCGTTTAGTGGGAGTGGTAGCCAGTTGATTGCGGCCGAACAGATGCAACGGCGCTGCTATGCGATGGAGATCAGCCCCATATTCGTTGATGTGGCGGTCAAAAGGTGGGAGCTATTCAGCGGGAAGAAGGCGGAACGGATTGTCGCAACCTCTGTGGCCACAGCGCAATAAATCGAGGGTTTACATAAATGGCAGTGACTAGGGCGAGAAAAACCGAGATCCAACTACGCCGCAAACAGATCGCAGAACTGTATGTGCAAGGCTGGACGCAGATGGCGATCGCCGAGAAGTTAAATATCGGCCAACCGACCGTCAGTCTGGACCTCCAGAAGTTGCAGAAGGAGTGGCGTGACTCGCGCATCCGCGACTTCGACTCGGTGCGTGAACTCGAGATTCAGAAGCTGGACCGACTCGAACGCGAAGCCTGGGCCGCCTGGGAGCGGAGTCAGAAGCCATCCCAATCCGCCGAGTTCAAGGACGACGCCAGCAACATCCCGTCCAAGAAGAAGGTCAAGAACCAGAACGGCGATCCGCGATTCCTGGTTGTCGTTCATCAATGCATTGCCAGCCGCCGAGCCCTGTTGGGGCTGGATATGTTGCCGGCACTCCCGAAAGAAGACACGCATGACAACTCCGTTGAGCGCACTGACCGGATTGTCAGCCTCGTCACTGCGATTCGCGACCGCGAAAGAGCTGCAGACGCTCGAACGATTATTATCGATCAGCACCCCCGGGACGTTCGCGACGGCAGTGAGCGAGGGCAAGTGGAAGATGGCCCACCACCTGGCCTTCCTGGACCGAGCGATCACTGAATCGATCGAGTTGGCGGCAGCGGGCCAACGTGACGGTCTGCTCGTGAGCATGCCTCCGCAACATGGAAAGTCGGAACTGTGCAGCAAGTACCTGCCGGCCTGGTATCTCGGTACGCACCCGGATCGGCGGGTTATCCTCACCAGCTACGAAGCGGACTTCGCCGCCTCTTGGGGCCGCAAGGCCCGCGACCTCTTGGAACAACACGGTGACCTGTTCGGCGTCAAGGTGTCGAAACGGTCTGCGGCTGTGAATCGCTGGGACCTCGAAGGTCGTGACGGCGGCATGGTTACCGCGGGCGTCGGTGGTGCCATCACGGGCAAGGGGGCCCACCTCTTAATCGTGGACGATCCCATCAAAAATGATGAAGAGGCCCGCAGTCCGAAACACCGGCAGAAGCAGTGGGATTGGTGGCAGAGCGTCGCGACGACACGCCTCAGGCCGGGGGGGATTATTTTGGTGGTCCAGACGAGGTGGAATCGTGACGACCTAACGGGGCGAATTCAGGACCAGGCCAAGTCGAACGGGCAGCGTTGGCTAACGGTCAAGCTGCCGGCGCTCGCCGAGGCAGGAGACCCGTTGGGACGTGCCCCCGGGGAAGCGCTGTGGCCGGAGATGTACTCCAAGGAGTTGCACGAGAAGAACAAGGCGACGCGGACGACGTACTATTGGCGGTCGATGTACCAGCAAGACCCGGTTGCCGAAGGCGGCACCGAGTGGCCTGAGAGCTACTTCGGTCCCCAGATCTGGTTCAACGAATGGCCGGACTCCTGGCAGTGCAAGTCGGTGGCTCTCGATCCTAGCAAGGGAACCGAATCGAAGTTCGGAGATTATTCGGCGTTTGTCATGATGCTCGTCGGGCTTGATGGCACACTCTACGTCGACGCCGACCTCGAACGTCGCAACACGAGCGTGATTGTGGAAGACTCATTGATGATTCAGCGGCGTTTCCAGCCGCACGGTTTCGCGGTCGAGACCAACCAATTTCAGTCGCTGCTCGCGGGGGAAATGTTCCGTCGTGCCAACGAGACGGGACTCTACATGCCGATTTTCGGCATCAACAATACGGCTAACAAGTTAGTCCGGATCCGTGGCCTGACGCAGTACTTGGCCATGGGCAAGCTACGGTTCAAGGGCGATTCACCGGGAGCCCGCCTGCTTGTCGAACAGCTGCGCGACTTTCCGCTGGCCGATCATGATGACGGCCCGGACGCATTGGAAATGGCTATCCGCATGGCTGGTGCGTTGCTCAACAACGATCGTCACCAACTTCCGGACGACTGGGGGAATTGCAGGGTCTACGCTTAAGCGAATTGGGCCGCCGCATTCTGCTCATCAGTCTACGAGTCTTCCACAACATGGACCCAGGATGGGCGAACTGGGTCCGAACTCGCTTCCTTGTTTAGGCGGATTGAGGTACTGACTGGTCGTCGCCGGAGACCGTCTCCGAGAGAGCCAGACTACCCAAACCACCAGGAAGCAGCATGCAGCCCTATCGTTCTCCGGGAGCCGATGCCACGAAGATTCTCATGCGGAAAGAACTGGCCGCGGTGCTGGCCGATCTACGTCGAAAGGCGGATCGTTCGCCCAACACGCGGTTGAACCTCATCATCTTCCGCCTGGCGACGTGTTGTGGCCTCCGTGCGTCGGAGATCGCGAGTCTCCACGTGTCCGACGTTCGGGTGGAAGCCGCTCGTCCGCACGTCAGGATACGCCGTGGGGCCGCCAAGGGCGGTCGTCCGCGGAACGTCCCACTTTGGTGGGACGCGGGCACGTTGGCCGACCTGGCCGCGTGGAAGAAAGACAAACTGGCAATAAACCCGAATGCCGAGTTACCGTTCGTGGCGTCGCTCCGTGATGGGCGAATCGGGATCCGGTTCTCACGTCACACTCTCCGAAAGCGGTACCGCACGGCTTGCAAGGTTCTGGGGTTGGCTCGATTGGAAACTCTGACGATTCACCACGGGCGGCACACCTTCATTAGTCACGCGCTCGCCGGCAGTCGCAATCTGGCGGAAGTCCGTGATGCGGCAGGGCATGCCAATGTTTCGATCACTTCGACTTATTTGCACGTGCTGATCGACGACGAGGAAGCGGTGGGGAACTTGTTCGGAATCTCGTCACAGACCACATTGAGATGACGTAGGATCGACTCTCCAAACCTGCTTCGGTGTGACAGTCAGGGGCACCCAATATGCCACAATTTCCTGATGCAATCATCCCGGATTGTCTGTAACATAATCTCCTGCCGCCTGGGGATTATGAGGACCTTGTTGAGAGGACCTGACAGACATGCTTCGACTTTTAGGTAATCCCAAAGTCCTGTGTAATGGCTTGACGCGCCGTGATCTGCTGCACATCGGCGGACTGGGCGCGTTTGGCGTGGCCTTGCAGGATGTGTTGGGCTGGCAGCAAGTCCATGCCAACCCCATTGACTTGGGCTCCAAGTTTGGGCAAGCCAAGTCTTGCATCCTGATCTACAAGTACGGGTCGCCTCCGCAGCATGAGACCTTCGATCCGAAACCGGAGGCTCCGGTCGAGATTCAAGGAGAGATGAAGGCGATTCCCACCAACGTGCCGGGAATCGAGATTGGCGACCATCTGCCGAAGATCGCCCGGATTATGGATCGCTTGACCGTGGTGCGTTCCTTGACGCATCCGTACCCCTTGCACGGCACCGTTTACGCAACCACGGGGATTCCCGAGGTCGACACCAAGATTGAAGCCGAGCCGCGCAATAAGCGGCAGTGGCCGTTCATCGGATCGCTCGTGGATTACTTTGAGGATCAGCGGACGGGTGGCAAATTGCCTGCGATGCCTCGCAACGTCGCATTGCCCTTCGTGATGGGATCGAAGGACGAGTATCCGCCACTGGCCGGTCCCTACGGAGCGATGCTCGGGATGCGCTACGATCCTGTCTACACCGACTTCGCCGAGGAAGGCACGACGCTGGCCCCCGAGGTGCGGCCCGGCAGGGCATTCAAGGATCCCTTGCTGGGAATCAAGTCGTCCGATCGACTGCGGCTGGTCGGAGGCGGTTTATCGAACACGACGGCGTCACAGTTCGAGTTGCGTCGCTCATTGTTGGGGCAGTTCGACCAGGCGCGGCGCGATCTGGATGCTCACGAACGGATCAGCACCTACAGCCAGCAACAGCAAGTCGCCTTCTCGCTGCTGACCTCCGGGAAAATGCACGCGGCACTGGACTTCGGGCTGGAGCCGATGCCCGTGCGCGAAGCGTACGGCATGTCTCTGTTTGGCCAATCGTGCCTGGCCGCCCGGCGGTTGATCGAGGCGGGGACCAAGTTTGTCACGGTGATCTGGGACGCCTACGGACTGAACGCCGGATCGTGGGACACGCACCACAACCACTACGGCCGGCTAAAAGAGTTCTTACTGCCAGTCTTCGACCACACGTTCAGTACCCTAATCCTGGACCTGGAACAACGCGGCCTGTTGGATGAGACTCTGGTATTGGTGATCAGCGAACACGGTCGTACGCCGCAGATCGATTCCGGGCCGAAGGGAGCGGGCCGAAATCACTGGTCACGAGCGTACTCACAAGTGTACGCAGGCGGCGGCATGGGACGAGGTCACGTAGTTGGACGCACCGACAAACACGCTGGCGATGTCGAAGAGACTCCGATTTCGCCGAAGGATGTACTCGCCACGGCCTTTCACTTGCTGGGCATCGATCCCGCAAGCACGTTTCCTGACCCGGAAGGCCGTCCGCTGCCAATCACCGGAACCGGTCATCTTCGAACGGAACTATTGGGCTAGAGCGCATTCACGGAATGTTTGCGCCACAACAAACCTAATGACATCTGAAGGCGACTACGGTTTGCCGAACGCCGTCTCGTGCAGATTGTCGACACCTTTCAACGCCGCCCAGGCCTTACGAAACACTTCGCAGACCCCTTTGGCCCCCGCTAGGTAAGCCTTGCGATATTCTTCCAGGGTGCCGTTGATGTCGAAGTTGTCAATTGGATCGGCCATGGTCTGCCCCCAACGATCACTGGTGAATGGCCCGCGACGCCAGTGTAACCATTAAAACGTCCATGAAACAATATGTCCACATTTGACAAAGTCACGGCTCAGAGGAACCTTCTCCGGAACTGCGTGGGGATAGCGTTTGCTGGCAATGGCATCGAGGATTGCAATCGACAGCGACATGTACAAAGGCGGTCTTGACGCCGGGCAAAAGTGGGCCAAGGAATTCGCTGAAGCGGCTGAGTTGAAACGACTCGAACGTCTGCACGTCGAAGCTCAGCATGCCTGGGAAGCGTTCTTTGAGCACAATGAAAACCACTCTTTCACAACCCATGAAACGCTACACGCCTCACTGAAGGACTTCGATCGCCCTTGTCACAAAGAGGCGAGCGACTTCTTTGAGGACAATGGTGCGACAACTGAAGAGATGTGTGACAGTGGGTACCTCCGCGGGTTCGCCGATGGCGCACTGAACGTCTGGAATGAAGTGAAAGACCAGTTGTAGAAATGAAAATGGCTCGCCCCCTGCAGCGAACAAGGGGCGTCGCCCCTGTTGTTTAAGTCTCTGAGATTGGACTAGGACGTATCGGCACGGCTGCAGCAGGTTGTGGTCAACCCAGCTTGCCCCAGACGTTTCGCAAATTCTTGAATATGGCCAGGCTTTCGGGCGTTCGTGTCGTCCATATATCAAGACTCAGGAGCTTGCGCAATAGTTAGAAACGGCGCTAAAAACAGGCGCAGCGACATCCACTCTCCCTGATCTCAGGACGTATAGAGTTTCCCATTCAGACACGAATCCAGGTTGACGAGCGTGAAAGCCGCTTGCCTGGAGCAAATAAACACAGTTCGAGTTTTGGCCGTTAATGCCGAGGTCATCGATCTAGATGGTTACCGAATCGATCGTTCGAACCGGTCACGATTGTCGAGAGCGGGCAGGTAAATCACGCAGGGTCTCGAACGCGATGGGCTTCGTAAGATGCAGATCGAAGCCCGCATCGCGTGCTTGTTGCTGATCAATCTCTTGGCCATAGCCGGTTAGCGCAATGAGGTAGATGGAAGCTAAGGCCGGATCTTCTTTGAATTTCTGAGCCACAACATACCCCGTCATCGCGTCCGACAATCCGATATCGCACAGGACCAACTCCGGCAAGAACTCATGCGCAACGCGTAGTGCTTCCTGGCCGGTGTGGGCGACCCGTGCCGTATGGCCCAGCTTCTGGAGCAGGACCGATAGTGTCTCCGCGGCGTCCAGATTATCTTCGACGACGAGGATCCGCTTGGACTCCGAGAACGACTTTTCGACGGCCGGTTTCGCTTGCGCCACGGGTGCTGTCGTGGCGGGAAGTCTCACGACGATCTCGCAACCTTGCCCGATGCCCTGGCTGTTGGCGAGCACGTTCCCACCGTGCAATTCAGCGAGTCCCTTGACGATCGCCAACCCCAACCCTAGCCCTCCGCGGGTACGGTCTAAACTGCGATCGGCTTGACTGAATACTTCGAACATCCGGCCGATCATTGCGGGCTCAATACCTTCCCCCGAGTCTTTGACTTTGAGTACTGCTAAATTGCTGTCTTTGTCGAGGTTCATTGAGACCGAGATCGTTCCACCGGTCGGGGTGAACTTTCGAGCGTTGTCCAGGATGTTGCCCAGAATCTGACAGACACGGGTCGAATCTCCATCGATCCAGATCTCGGGCTCAGAGACTTTCAGGGACAGTGTTAGCTCCTCGTCCTTGAACTCGCCGCCGTGATCGTCGAGGACGGAACGGACCAGGCCCACGAGTTCGATCGGTTCCTTATGCAGTAAGACCTTGCCGCGGACGATGCGCGACACATCGAGCAAATCATCAATCAAGTGCGCCATGTGGCCGACTTGGCGTTCGATGATTTCGCGGGCTCGTTCGCCGTCCGGGCTGAGCGACGTTTCACTTAGGCGGATGATGTGTGCGGCGTTGCGGATTGGACCTAACGGGTTACGGAGTTCGTGGGCTAGCACCGCTAGAAACTCGTTCTTGCGGCGATCGGCTTCCGACAGTTCCGCTGTATGGTGCCGTAGTTCCTCGACCAGCTTGGTTTGTTCTGCAGACAGCCGCGCTACCTCGCGCTGCTGCGCTTCGACCTGCCGTTTTAACGAGGCATATTGGATGGCGTTCTGTATCGAATGCAGCAGCGTGTCAGTGATGGCTCCCTTAACCAGATAATCCTGAGCGCCCGATTTCATGGCCTGCACGGCGACGGATTCATTCCCCTGGCCGGTGACCATAATCACGGGCGGACTATTGGTACCGTGCTCCGAGTGGAGTTGGGCCATGAAGTCGAGGCCATCGCCATCTGGCAGGTTGAAGTCGAGCAGCACACAGTCCGGAGTCAGCGAGCGACACAACTCGAGACCGCGTGTTGCGGAATGGGCGAATTCGAAGCTGTAGTCACGCCTGCCCCCGCGCTCCAGGTTGCGTTGATAGGCTACGCAGTCCTCGGGACTATCATCGACTATTAGAATGCGGGCCTGGGTTGGCATCTCAATCTACCTCGTCTCGGGAAGGACAATCACCTCAAACCACCAATTCTTCAGGCGCTCGATGGCCTGGAAAAATCCAGCCAGGTCCACGGGTTTCGTCACATAGCTGTTCGCGCCCGACTGGTAACAACTTTGGATGTCGCGAGCATCGCTGGAAGTGGTCAACACGATGACCGGAATCGTCTTGAGATCTTCATTATTCTTGATATCGTTCAGGACCTCGCGTCCGTCCGTGCCGGGCATGTTAAGGTCCAGCAAAATTACTCCGGGGCGTGGAGCCAATCCCGGATCGGTGTAGGAGCCGCGTCGATACAAGAAATCAAGGGCCTCGTCGCCGTTTGCACAGCAGTAGATCGGATTTACAAGACCAGCCTTCTTGAAGGCACGCATTGTAGCCACCCGGTCCTCGGGACTATCCTCAACAAGCAATAGCGGTGGGTGAGTCGGCACCATAGGTTCTCAGTCCCCTTCGGCGAGTGTGAAATAAAAAGTGGTGCCCTGGCCCGGAGTAGATTCTAACCAGATCTCTCCACCATGTCGTTCTACGACCTTCTTAACGATCGTTAGTCCGACACCGGTCCCTCCGCCATACGCGTCGCGCTCGTGCAGACGCTTGAAGATGCGAAAGATCGCGTCGAAATGTTTTTCTGGAATCCCCAGACCGTTATCGCGAACATAGAAAACGGTCTGCCTCGGCCGCGCGGGGGTGGCGCCGGATTTCAAAGGACGCGTATCGGGCTGAAATCCGATCTCAATCCACTTGCTCTCACTGGAGTTGTATTTCACGGCGTTAGTGATGAGGTTGCGATAAACCTCTCCCAACATCACTTTATCGCCTCGCACTCTGGGCAGCTCCACGGGAATTCGGATGTCAATATTATTCGCATCCAGCGTGATTCGCATCGACTCAATCACTTCGTGAACAACTTCTTGCATCTCATTCTGAGCCAACGCGAAATCGACACGTCCCAGCCGCGAGAACTCCAACAATGAATCCAGCAGGGAGTCCAAACGTTGAGTCAATCGCGTGAGGGTGTTTAATTTGTCTTTTCCGTCGTCATCTAGGATGTCGGAGTAATCTTCGACGAGGAACGTGGCGTAGTTATGGATTCCACGCAGCGGTTCTTTCAAGTCGTGCGAGGCAATGTAAGCGAAGGCGTCTAATTCCTGGTTACTACGCACAAGATCCGCATTTCTACCGCTCAGTTCGGAAGCGATCACTTTCAACTGCTCCTCGCCCCGTTTGCGTTCGGTAATATCACGCACAATCCCGGTGAACAATCGCCGACCTTCCAATTGTACTTCGCTGACCGCCAGATCCATGGGGAAGGTCGAGCCGTCTTTTCTTAGTCCGACCACTTCACGGCCGATGCCGATGATCTTCTACTCGCCTGTGGTTAAGTAGTTGCGGAGATACCCGTCGTGCTCGCTCTGGTACGGCGAAGGCATCAGCATATTGACATTCTGTCCAATCATCTCGGTAGACACATACCCAAACAACTTTTCACTGGCCGGATTCATCGACTCGATAATACCGCGTTCGTCGATCGTAATAATTGCATCCACCGCCGCATTCAGAACAGCCCGGGTACGGGCCTCGCTATCGAGCAATGCGTGTTCTGCCTCTTTACGAGAGGAGATGTCGCGGACGATCCCCGTAAACAACCGTCGGCCTTCCAACTGCACTTCGCTCACGGCCAGATCCATAGGAAATTGCGTACCGTCTTTACGCAATCCGATGACTTCGCGGCCGATTCCGATGATCTTTTTGACGCCGGTCCTCAGGTAATTCTGTAAGTAACCGTCATGTTCACCCTGATAGGGTGAGGGCATCAGCATGTTGACATTTTTGCCCATCATCTCGGGCGCAGCGTATCCGAACAGCTTTTCGCTGGCGGGATTCATCGACTCAATCGTTCCCCGCTCGTCGATCGTGATGATCGCATCCACCGCAGCGGCCAGCACGGCACGTGTTCGCGCTTCGCTGTCCAGCAACGCCTGCTCGGCTGCTTTTCGCCCCGTAATGTCGCGGACGATTCCCGTGAAGAGCCGCCGCCCTTCCAATTGCACTTCACTGACCGCTAGATCCATCGGGAAAGTCGACCCGTCTTTCCGTAAACCGAGGACCTCGCGGCCAATGCCGATGATCTTCTTGACGCCCGTCGTCAGGTAGTTTCGCAGATAACCGTCATGCTCTTCCTGGTAAGGAGCAGGCATCAGCATATTGACGTTCTTGCCAGCCATTTCCTTCGCCACATATCCAAACAGCCGCTCGCTGGCGGGGTTCATGGATTCAATCAGGCCCCGCTCGTCGATTGTGATGATGGCGTCGACCGCGGCAGCCAGAATGGCCCGGGTACGGGCTTCGCTATCGAGCAATGCGTGCTCAGCGTCTTTGCGTCCGGTGATATCGCGGACGATTCCCGTAAAGAGCCGTCGCCCTTCGAGTTGCACCTCGCTCACCGCCAGATCCATCGGGAAGGTTGTGCCATTTTTTCGTTTGCCGACCACTTCACGGCCGATGCCGATAATCTTTCTGATTCCCGTGACCACGTAGTTCTTGAGGTACCCGTCATGCTCTTCATGATAGGGTTCCGGCATCAGCATATTGACGTTTTGTCCAACCAGTTCCTCTTGCTGATAGCCAAACAACGCTTCGCTAGCCGGATTTGCCGATTCGATCGTGCCGCGTTCATCAATGGTAATGATCGCATCGACTGCCGCCGCGAGCACCGCCCTGGTGCGGGCTTCGCTGTCAAGCAGAGCGTTCTCCGCTCGCTTTCGTTCGGTAATATCCCGCACGATCCCCGTAAACAAACGCCGACCTTCTAACAGGACTTCGCTCACCGCGAGGTCCATCGGAAAGGTCGATCCGTTTTTGCGTTTGCCGACGACTTCGCGCCCAATACCGATGATCTTCTTGACGCCGGTGGTCAAGTAATTCCGCAGGTAACCGTCGTGCTCGTCCGTATAAGGCGCGGGCATCAGGATATTGACGTTCTGGCCGACCATTTCCGGTGCCGAATATCCGAACAGCTTTTCGCTGGCCGGGTTCATCGATTCAATCAGGCCCCGTTCGTCGATCGTGATGATGGCATCGACAGCTGCATTGAGCACCGCACGGGTGCGAGCCTCACTGTCGAGTAGTGCATTTTCGGCCCGTTTGCGTTCGGAGATATCACGGACGATCCCCGTAAACAGCCGACGTCCCTCAAGCAGCACCTCGCTCACCGCCAAGTCCATCGGAAAGGTCGTCCCGTTCTTCCGCAGACCGAGGACTTCGCGCCCGATGCCGATGATCTTCTTGACCCCCGTCGTCAGGTAGTTTAACAGATACCCATCATGCTCAGCTTGATAGGGGGCAGGCATGAGTAGATTGACGTTTTTTCCGATGATCTCACTGGCAGTATAGCCGAACAGTTTTTCGCTAGCCGGGTTTGCCGATTCGATAATTCCCTTCTCGTCAATGGTAATGATCGCGTCAACGGCGGCTGCCAGTACCGCCCGCGTCCGAGCTTCACTGTCGAGCAACGCGTAATCAATCGGCTTGCGATCCGGCACGATGAGTGACCTTATTGAGCAATAAGATGGCGTGTGATTGGGAGCCAGTATGCATAGGGCTTCGACCGAGGCACAACCCGAGCAAGTCGGCGACTCCTCCGCAAATTGGATGCAGCCCGCTACTGTCGGGCAATTGAATCAAGAGGATTCGCCAATGCCCGCAAAGATGATCGGCATTTTGATGCGGAAAAGCAATAGCCAACCAGACGTCATCAACTTCATGGACGCTCTTCGCAAGAGTGTGAAAGCCATTCCGAAAAAGGCAGACAAGAAAACGATACCAATGAAGACTACTGCCCGCCGCACCACTCCAGCCGCTGAGCGTCCACCTGCTGGTCCCGCGCCCCGATAAAATCTCTGGCGTGCAAAGCTGGTCGATCGAACTCGCTGGCACACACACAGCATCTCCTGGGTTGCAGCGAGTCACACAGGGGATGTGGTCGCCACGAGCAGCTACACCGGCAAGATCGGCCACGAGGGAGGAATCAGGTCGCTCGACCTCTCTCCCGATGATCGCTGGCTTGCATCCGGTGATTCCGCGGGCGCCGAAGCGCGTTGGGCTCCCACTTCGCAATTGCGTAAAGATCGCGATTTGTAGTGTCGGCTGTGAGCACCGGTGGCCCCATGAACGACCGAAACGCCCCACGAATCACTCGCGGGCGTTTGGTGCCGAGTTGAAACTCGGACGGTCTCAGTTTCAGAGTCGCTTACTTCGCGGCTGCATTGAATCCAAACCGACCGCGATCAGTCTTCGCGAACCGGGCTT
Source organism: Planctomycetaceae bacterium (assembly GCA_028291605.1). GTDB lineage: Bacteria > Planctomycetota > Planctomycetia > Planctomycetales > Planctomycetaceae > JAKFVC01. The sequence continues at coordinate 13,937 of JAQGHS010000331.1, forward strand.
CCGGCCCCTTGGTGTTGATCTCTCGCAGAATCGCGGCATACAGCGTCGCGTGCGGCGTTTGGCCGCCCGGGCTCGTCCAGTACCCCTTGGCCGACATCGCGTCGATCAACTCCTTCGTCGCCATCGGTTCGGCAGATTCGCCGAGCACTTTGACAGCGGCATCCAAGGCACTCATCTTCTTCGGCTGTTCGGTTGCAGCCTTGACCTTCTTGGCCTTGGGCTTGGGCTTGGCGGTCGCTGGTGCAGCCTTGCTCCCGTTCTCTCCTTCGGCGTCTCGTTCGCGCTGGCAGACCACTCGGTACTCCTTCAGCTCGGCCGCGGAGAGTTGCTTGTTGAACGATCCGACCAATTCCTCAGTCGCCTCCCCGACTGGTTGGCCGTCCTCGGTCCGTTGCATCATCACCAGTTGGTCGTCGCCGACCTTCTTCTGCTTGGCGTTAGTGCAGAACCAGAGCTCGCCGCCGAGGTCCTGGTAGAACCCGCCTTTCTTGAAGTTGACCGGTTGTTGGACCGCAGTTGGCTTGGTCTTGGTCGAAGTCTTCTTTGCCATGTTCGTGCTCCCGTTTTGAATCGTCGGCGGTGGTTGGCAGGCGACCTTCGTCCGCCGTCTCCGTGACCGATCGACTTGTAACGCGGGACACAGTTACCTCAGGTGTCGAATGACATCCAGCCCTGTTTCGCAGGAATCCGAATGTTTATTCAGAAAGTCTAGTGCTGCAGAGCGGTTCATTTCCTTGTCTATAATAAATAGTGGCGAGGCAAACTGCTTGAAATCCGGGGTGTTTTGCAAGTTACTCATAGGTGACGAAAAAGAGATTCGTTCGGGAATGATGAAGAAAGGAAGTTCGTGCGCAAAGGAGTCATCGCCACCCGTCGGTTATAGGACTGGCGCGAGCTAAGGCTCGACTCACATCAGCGACGAATCAGGCCTTAAGGACCCCTTGAATCGTCTGCAACAAGGTATCCCACATCAGTGGTTTCTTTAAAGTCGCGACGGCTCCGAGCTTCTTGGCTTGGAACAGGAAATCAGCTGGGACAAATGAGCCGCCGCCACTCATCGCGATGATCCTGGACTCGGTGAACTCGTCATGTAGTTGACGGATCGTTTCTAATCCATCCTGTTGGTCCATGAAAATGTCACAGAGTACGAGATCGGTCGGGCTTCGCCGATACTCTCGTACGCCCGCTATTCCATTGTCGGCGTACCGTACGATGTAACCCTCTTTTTCTAGCAAGGTTCGCAGGAAGTACAGCAGTTGGCTGTCGTCATCAATGACGAGGATGGTGGCTTTGCTGTCCGCGGCCACTTTGAGATTCAGTCCGCGCGGCCCCGGATTGTCCAGTATTTCCCGTACTTTGGTCGCCAGACCATTGGGCGTGAACGGCTTCTGCAGGAAGTTCGTCTCCGCCTCCAGAACGCCGTGTCGGACCACAGCATCGTCTGTGTACCCCGACATATACAACACCTTCAATCTGGGCCGGACCGTGGTGAGTCGCTCGGCGAGTTGACGACCACTCATCCCCGGCATCACGACATCCGTCACCAGCAGGTGGATCGTGCCCTGATAAGTTTCGGCAATGCGGAGGGCGTTCACGCCATGGCTGGCTTCCAGAACAATGTAGCCGTGCATTTGCAAAACATGTCGGGCCAGCGCCCGTAGCGCTGGCTCGTCCTCGGTCAGCAGGATCGTTTCGGTGCCCGAGTGGAAAGGTATCGGGCCAGGCTGCGCTGTGGCCGCGGCAGCAATTTCGTCGACCACCGGCAAGTAGATCTTGAAGGTCGTGCCATGTCCTGGCTCACTATAGACTGCAATATGCCCACCGCTCTGTTTGACGATGCCAAACACCGTTGCCAATCCCAAACCAGTCCCTTTACCTGGCTCCTTGGTCGTGAAGAACGGCTCGAAGATACGCGCCTTTGTCGCTGGATCCATGCCAGTGCCCGTGTCGGCCACGGACAGCATTGCGTAGAGCCCCGGTTGCAGATCAGCGTGGGACTGTGTGTACGTCTCATCGAGTTCGGAATTGGACGTTTCGATGGTCAACTTGCCACCCTGCGGCATGGCGTCGCGGGCGTTGATCGCCAGGTTCATGATGACTTGCTCGATTTGGCCTGGGTCGGCTTTCACCCGCTCTAATACCGGATCCAACACCGCAGACACGGCAATGTCCTCACCAATGAGCCTGGCCAGTATCCGCTTCGTGTCGATCACAATAGTGTTCAGATTTAGCACCCGCGGTTCTAATACTTGTTTCCGGCTGAATGCCAGGAGTTGCCGGGTGAGCGAAGCAGCCCGCTCCCCGGCGTGGCCGATCTCGAGAGCGAATTCGCGCACGGGACTGTCCTGGGGGAGATCAGTTAAGATGATCTCGCTGTAGCCGTTGATGATGGTGAGCAGGTTGTTGAAGTCATGTGCCACGCCGCCAGCCAGTTGCCCAATGGCTTCCATCTTCTGCGCCTGATGGAATTGATCTTCCAATGTCCTCCGCTCGGTCAGGTCCTGGGCCAAGCACAGGAGCCCGGCGAATTGACCATCGTCGTCTTTGAGCTGAGTATTGTGCCACTGGCAAGTGATCGTGCGCCCGTCCTTGGTCAGGTTCGCGGTGATCAAATGGGCGGATATTTCGCCCGATCGCACGGAGCTGAGCATATGCTGTCCCTGGTCCCACAGTGCACGGGGAACGAATTTCTCGCACGGCGGACCTGTCCCCAGCATTTCTTCCTTAGCATAACCGAAGATTCGCTCTGCAGTCGGGTTCCAGTCGGTGATTTGGAAGTCCGCATCGAACAGGATATATCCCAGCGGAAGATTCTCAATGTGAAGTTGAAGTCGGGACAGCAGGGTGTCGCGTTCCGCCGTTAAACGCCGCCTTTCGGTGATGTCCTCGGTCGCGCCCACCAGGCGTACAATCTGCCCGTGTTCGCGAACCGGATTGCCCCGGCACCATACCCACCGCACTGTTCCATCCGGTCTCAGGACGCGAAACTCGACGTCAATGTGCCCCGACTGATACATCGCGGAGTTCTCCCGCCGCATCATTTCCTGGTCCAGAGGATGGATGCCTTCTAGATAAGAATGCGGGTTGTCCATGAGGCTCTGACAAGAGCGGCCCCAAATTGCCGCATAGCCCGGGCTGACATACAGGACTTTCGATTCCCTGGCGTCGATGGTCCAAAACACTTGACGAGTGTGGTCCATCAACTCTTGAACTCGTTGTTGGCTCTGCTGTAACGCCGCTCTACCTAATTTGCGTTCGATGCCCTGCGCGACTGCCTGTCCGAGTCTCCCCATCCGATCTTTGAGGATATAGTCGGTCGCTCCGCTTCGCATGACCTCGACAGCATGCTCCTCGCCGATGGTACCTGAAACGATAATGAAGGGAATGTCCAACTGACACTCTTGTAAAATTTCCAGCGCTCGTAGCGCATTGAAAGCAGGCATGGAGAAATCGGCCAAAATGACTTCGGGAACACGTTGCAACTGGTCTCGAAAATCCCGCTCTGTTTCTACGCATTGGGCGTCTGGATCGTAGCCGGCACGGCGCAGCGCGTTCAGCATCAACTCAGCGTCAGAGTGTATGTCTTCCAGAATCAGAACGCGAAGTATTTGAGCCATGTGGGGGACTTCCTGCAGGACAATGAGTCACTGGTCGTAATCGATTCATTCACTCGGTGGGCTGGCGGTTAATCAGCAGCCAGTAGTAGCCCAATTGCCGGGCGGTTTCGGTGAATTGTTCGAAGTCAACTGGCTTGACGATGTAACTGTTCACGCCCAACTGGTAGCTCTCAATGATGTCGCGGTCTTCCGCCGACGACGTGAGCATCACAACGGGCACTGTGCGAGTGCGTGGGTCGGCGCGAATCTGGCGTAGCACTTCGAGGCCGTCCACAAATGGCAATTTCTTATCGAGCAAGATGACCCGGGGATTCTCAAAATGACGCTGGGCATAGGCACCCGTGCAAAAGACGAATTCCAACGCCTCCGCCCCGTCGCGTACCACGTGGATCTTGTTGGCGAGGTTATGTTTCTTAAATGCATGCAGCGCCAGCATTTCGTCATTGGGATTGTCCTCGACCAACAGGATTTCAACGCTTTTCTCGGTCATCGATTATTCCTTAAGAAAGAGTAAAAGAAAAAGTCGCACCCTGGTTAACCTGGGCCTCGCCCCAGACCCGGCCCCCATGGCGGTTAATGATCCGTTGCACGATGGCCAGGCCCACGCCAGTGCCATCGTAATCAGCCGCGCGGTGCAGTCGCTGAAAGACGCCAAAGAGCTTGTCGGCATACTTCATGTCGAAGCCGGCGCCGTTGTCCTTGACGAAATAAACTGTTTCATTGTCGGCCACGGATGGGCCAGTCGCGTGCCCGTTGGTCGATGTTCGCAACTGTGTTCGGCAGCCGATCGCAATCTGCACCCCTTGCCGCTTGCTGGTGTACTTCAGGGCGTTGGAAAGCAAATTCGTCCAAACTTGCTTGAGGAGGGTTGGATCGGCCTCACAGTCTGGCAAATCGTCGATGATGATTTCCAGTTGCCGGCCTTCCTGCTCGGTCTTCATTTCTGCCAGGCACAGGCGAACCATCTGGTTTGGATCGATGATTCGCTTGTTGAGCGCCAGGCGGCCCAGGCGGGAGAAAGCGAGCAGATCGTCTACTAACTGTCCCATTTGACGCGTGTTGTCGCGCACCAATTTCAGGTAGGCTTTCGCTTCATCCGGTAAAGGATCGGCATAATCTTCCAGCACGATACGGGAAAACCCATCGATCGCTCGCAGTGGCGCCCGCAAATCATGGGAGACCGAATAGCAAAAGGATTCCAGTTCCTTATTCGCGGCCTCGAGTTGCTCGGTGCGCTCCAGGACACGCTGCTCCAGTTCTTCGTTGACTTTTTGGGCCAGTTGATCTGCGATGAGCGTATTCATTTCCGCTTGCTCTGCGGACAGGGCCACGTCGCGAGCTTGCTGTGTGAGCGCGTTGATCTCCGAATCCGACTGTAAGAGGGTCTCTTCACGCACAGTTTCCACGGAAGCGGCCAAGTCCCGCGCTTGCTGTCCCAACGCTGCGATTTGCGTGTCCGAATGCAACTGAGTCTCAATACGAACCGTTTCCACGCAAACCGCCAGGTCCTCGGCTTGCTGTTTTAGCTCCGCGACTTCCGTCTCAGAGTGCAAACGTGTTTCTCTGCGCACGGTTTCCACGAGGAGCGCTAAATCCCGGGCTCGTTGCAATAACGCCTCAATTTCGGTCTCAGACTGT
>JAQGHS010000342.1 GCA_028291605.1 Planctomycetaceae bacterium
AAAGCGCTCTCTGGCGTCAATTGATCACGGACATTCTGAATCAATTGCTTGATGTCACGCGTATGCCGGCAAATCAGTTGCAGGCGGTCCGTCACGTCGGTGCCCTGGTCATTCAGTTGCTCCGCCAACCAGGCAAGTTCGTTCAAGACTTCGTCGGTCGGTCGCGAGACTTCACGCAGGACACGCAGCACGCTGGTATCAGCCGTCGTGGCATTCTGAGCCACCAGCAGATTCAGCAGATTCACCGCCAGTGAGACTTCGCGTCCGAACAGCTCAAGGAACTCGAGATCCTGCTGTTTGAAAGCCCGGGGCTCGGGGCTTTCCACATTGAAGGTCCCCATCACCTGATCGTGCCACACCAGCGGTACCGTCAAAGCGCTGCGGGCTCCTTCAGCTCCGGGCAGGTACAACGGATCGGTTTCCGTATCATCGATCAGATAGCTTTTACCCGTGAATGCGACGTATCCCGTCACCCCGTTCTCTTTGGGGCGGGCATACAGTTCACGCATCGCGGCATCGGGACGCATGCCAACCACCAAGAGCGAATTGAGTCGCCCGGTGGCGGGATCAACAAGCCGCAGCTCCAGGTTCTGGAACTTCAGCACGTCTTTGGTGCAGGCAATAATCCGCGCTTTGAGATACTCAATGCGATCATTGAAGTTCATCTCTGCAATCTCTTCCGGAGAGAGGTCGCAGAGTTCCAGGCCCGCGTGATAGACATCGCTCAGCTTTTGCTGCTGCTGGATGCTGGCCGAAATATCCCGCACCATGACCGCCAGTAACTGCGGCAATTCGGATTTGCGCAAAAAAATGGGGGTCACGCGGAGAGACAGGTGTGTATCGAGCCCCACCTGCAAGCGGGTATAGGCCATCTGGCGCGTGGCGAGAGCCGTATGGAACGGGGCAAAATCGGGCCCCAGAATCTCCGGCATGCCAAACGCTTCATAGAACTTCTGATCCGCCAGCGAGGTCGTATCGGGCGTGGTCAGGTTTTCGAATTTCGAGTTCTTCCACAACACCTGCAAATCGGTGTCGAGAATCGCCAAGCCCTCGGGAAACTGCGTCAGGACTGCAGAGGACTGCAGCATCAACGAAGCCATTTGCGGATTGCTGGCTTGTTCCCCCAGGATAAACAGCCCCGCGACCGACTGTTGCCGCAATTGTTCGAGAGCGGCTTCCAGATCGTCTGCGTGCAAAACGTCATAGAGACTACCGAGAGGTGCGGTGAGCGCATCAAGCTCGTCCGGACTGCCCCCCAGTACAAGAATCTTTGAGTCCCGCGCCACGGTCCCGGCTCCCCCGCAAAAGTGGTTTTCCGCTCGCCTGCCTCATCGCTTTTAACCGACATGGCAAGTGACGTCAACTTGTCTCGTGAGGCGAAACGCGAAGCGGGTCAGACTGGTCGCAGCGAGCGTTGGGCGTCAGCCCAATGGTTATTATCGATTCTCGCCGCAATTGAAGTATAGGTTATGTCTAACAATTCGCACAGATTTGGCCAGGACGCGACGCCGAAAACGGTCGCATTTTGTGCAGGGAATTCGTGCGACTGTTAGGCATTCTTGAGTTCGTTGCAAATGCCATCGAAGCGTTCAAAGTATTGTGAAGTCAACGATTCGGAGTCCAGCAAGAACGTCTCGGACGTGTATGGAAGCGATAGCGTCTTTGCCAATTCACAGGCCGCGACGTGAAAGTCCGGATACAGATCACTGGCAGTATCCAAGTCGCCGGCATTTCGCATTCCGTAATCGGCGACCCAGACACAGTAGATCAGCCTTTCGAGTGGCGTGAGTCCAGCAATACCAGTTGTCGATTTCTTTTCAATTATCTGGTCACTGGTTTCAATGAGCCAAGTCTCGTTTTCAAACGTCATTGCCAATCTGCCTAATCTTAATTGATGGATAACAACAACACCTTCCACCAACGTATCCTTTCGCCATTGTGGAGAATTCGCTGCTTTCGAATTCGACTTAGGCTATTCTGGCTAAGGAAAAGCGGCGATCAATCATCGCGGACCAAGCCAAGGCCACAACGATTGATCGCCGCCGGATTTATGGCTGCGAATGACGGAAGACAACCAAACGTCGCCCGCCCTACTCCACGTTCAACTTGATCGACTGCTGTTCTGCCTTCTCATCCACCGTGATGGGAATAATCCAAGTGGCATTCTTGAATTTGCAAACTCCACTCTTGCCATCCCGGCAGTAGGAATAGCTCACCGTCAACCGGTACTTACCAGTCCCGCTTTTAGCCGCCAGGGGAACCTCAAAGGCAATTTTTCCCGCGTCTGGCTTCACTTCTTCCTTTTGGTCGAGTTGTTCCTTGGCCACCAGCTCCTGGTCGCCTTCCGCCTTCAAGCGGTAGGTGACTGGGGCCAGCTTGTTGAACTTGAATCCCTCGGGCAGTTTGACCGCCACTTCGAACTTCAATTTCTCAGTCGCCGCCACGGTTTGAGCAGCAACTTCAGTCGGCTTGGGGCCAGTGGCCGGCGATTCCGCGGCGGCGACGGGCTTGGGAGCTTCCAACCCGGCTAGCTCCAAGATGGAGGACTTCTTCGTCTCCAGATCGTACACCCGAATCTGATGATTGTTGGTATCGGCGATAAACATCTTGTTGCTACCGGCGAAGGCCAGTCCGGCCGGTTCGGAAAGCTGCACGGGATCATCCTTCGAACCCGCTTTGCCTGTGCCGAGGAATGTCTTCGACGTTCGCTTGGCGATATCCACAATCTTGATTTTGTGGTTGTAGCTGTCTGCGACATACAACTGCCCGTTGTGATAGGCGATGCCCAGCGGATGCTGCAAGCGGGCTTCGTCTCCGACTCCATCGATATCGCCAAATTCAAACAGACAACGTCCTTGGGCGAGATCCGACGTGCCCACCACAGTAGTCACATCCCCTTCAGGATCCAGAGAGATCTTGCGGACGGCCGAGCCCTCACTGTCAACGACATACAGGAATTTGCCGTCGGTCGCCATGCCTGACGGTTGCGCCAGGGCCGATTCACTCAGGGTGCCGTTGATGATGTCTTCACGCCCAGATCCAGCAAACACGTGGATCGAGTCCGGTCCATCGAGAACCCAGATTTGATGCGGTCCGGCCATCGCAATATAGAGCTTGCCGTCGATCTTCTTGACGTCCCACGGGCTGGAGAGTGCCGTTTCCAGAGGCTTGCCGCCACGCACACGTTCCTTCGTTTGCTCCCCCGTACCCGCGATCGTTGCGACTGTCTTCTTCTCCAGATCGACGACACGAATCGAGTGATTCTCAGTGTCGGCCACATACAGCAGATTGCCGTCGAGATCCATCCCCTGGGGATGATCGAACTGGGCCTTTTCAAAGCTGCCATCCTGATTGCCAATCGCACCGGAACCAATCACCGTCTGAACTTTTCCATTCAGATCGCTGACCACGATGCGATTGTGATTGCTGTCAGAAATAAATAGCCGCTGCCCTTCGTTGTCGGCGAGAATCTTGCCTGGAAAACGGAGCGGTGTCGGAGCAGCATTATCGGCTTCCAACGCAAACTTCACCGGCGTCTCGTCGAGAGTTCCCTTGGCCTTGTGGTAAGTGATCAGCTTATTGATCACCGTTTCCATGATCTCACGATTGCCTTCGCCCGAGACATACCCGCAGTAGTAGCCTTCCGGATCCAGCAGTACGAGCGTCGGCCAGGAGTGAACTCCAAATTTGCGCCAGACCGTCATGCTGGAATCATTGATCACCGGATGTTCGATTTCGTATCGCAGAATCGCCCGGCGAATATTCTCCGTGTCCTTCTCGTTGTCAAACTTCGCGGAATGGACGCCAATGACAACGATTTCCTTCCCGTATTTCTTCTCCAGATACGCCAGGTCCGGCAACACGTGCATGCAGTTAATGCAGCAGTAGGTCCAGAAGTCGAGCAGCACAATCTTGCCGCGCAGGTCCTTCAGGGTGATTTCGCCGCCCGTATTCAACCATCCCGCGCCTCCCTCCAAAGCCGGAGCCGGAAATCGCTTGGGGAACGGGTTGTCGAGCCCTTCGGGCTCTTTGGGCTCCGCTTCCTTGGGTTCCTTCGGATCGGCATCCTTGGTGTCAGCCTCCTTCGCGGGCGGCGTCTTGGGTTTCGCAGGCTGAGTCTTGGCTTTCGGTGCCGGTTCATCCTGCGCGACAGCCAGCGGTATAGGTGCGAATGCGACGACCATCAACAGCGCGAGGCCAGCCGCAAGAATGACAAGATTCCTCTGAGCCATCTGCAAGATCCTTCTGAGGGCAAGGTAATAGTCTCTGCAGCTGAGGGGACTTGAACCCCTGCTGCAATTTCACTTAAACCAATACTGATCTTACAGCTCAGACATCCGTTCTGCCAAGGGATTGGACGTGTTGACCCCATCCTCGCGCTCTTCAACTGCCGAGCGCTAAGTTGCTTCCCCATAGAGCCCATTGACCCCATGAATCCCAAGTGTCTTATGTGACTTTGGGGGGATTACGAGTCGGCTTTGGATTTCCGAGAGTCAAAAATGTAAAACCGACAGACTCACCTTGAAAACCCATATTCACCTCCACTGGGCACTGATCAAGACGTGAACAAATCGATGTCGAAGTCGGTCGAAAAGATAACCCTAATAATGAGTTAGGGTTGTGATTGACCGGAATCGCGTTGACAATTTTGAACATTCCGAATAATCTCGCCGGCAGAGTCGACGTTGTCAGGGATGGCCGTCATGCCCTGTTCGGCGTAGTCGACTGAACCGATATACTGACCACGTTTGGTGTCCGAAGCGCTATTACTGGATTAGACAGTCCAGAAATGAGAGCGAATACAACCTTCGCGAGCAGTAATGTCACCGTGAAAGGCAGATTTTACCAGCCTTCGCTAAGCCGAAACTGATCGACCGAATTCCCAAGAATTTACGGCGATTAGGACCGGCGAGCTGGCGAAGGCGAGTATGTTTGATTGCCGCTCGCGGATGTAATTCCCGAGAGACGTTTGTTGAAGTCCCGTCCGGTTGCATTGTCAGACTATAATGGTCTGAATTTCGCCGGGGGCCACCGGGATGTTCGGTACAGCAGTGAGCACCGCATTCTCCAGAATTGTTCCTCAGAATATTGAGCGATCAGAGTGAGAAAGATCATGCACAGGTTCGCCTCATCCGTAGCAATCATAGCCTGTGGCTGGGTGTTGACTGCGAACTCAGCACTGGCTCAGGAGGCGAATTACTTCGCCTCGACTCCCGCCAGGCAACTGAGTTGGGCGGAAGCCATGTTCGACAAGCACAGCCACGACTTCGGTACCGTGGCTCGGGGTGCGGACGTCGTGCTACGGCTGAAAGTTACGAACAAATATCTGGAAACGATTCACTTCAGTGACGCCCACACGAGCTGCAATTGCATCTCTGCTCGCATTCTCAGCCCCTCGTTGAAAACATGGGAAGAGGGCATTATTGAGGTCAAGCTCAACACGTTGCAGTACAGCCGCGAACGCAACGCGAACGTGATCATCTCGATCGATCAACCGACATTCACTCAAATCACCATCCCGATCCATGCCTATATCCGAACGGATGTCGTCATTGAGCCCGGTTCAGCGTTGCTGGGCACGGTATCGCAGGGCGCAGGAACTGAGCAAAAGCTGCGGATCACCTATGCCGGCAGCGCAAACTGGCAGATTTCGAACGTGAAGGCTCGCAACCCGAACGTCGTGTGTTCGGTCCGAGAACTGTCCCGTCTGGCAAGCGGCCCTTCCGCGAATATCACC
>JAQGHS010000352.1 GCA_028291605.1 Planctomycetaceae bacterium
CGAGGTCCAGCCGTTGATGTTCTGCGTTCCATCCAGGATCGAATCTCACGGGGGAACGTAGTCCGGTGGTGTCGTCGCTGCGCTCCTCAACAACCGTATAATCTCTGCCACCCCTGCCGGGGTGAAAACGATTCGCCCTGTACCCCCTCGTGACGCAATGCATCTTCCGCTTGACTTACACCAGCTCGGGCAATGGCCGCGCATTGTTGTGCACGAGATACTGCGGTCGCCCATTGAGATCATTCAATGTCGTGTGCATCGTGTCGATACCCAGGTTGTGATAGAGGGTCGCGAAGACTTCGCCGAAGGTCACCGGGCGTTCGATCGCTTCACCCGCGAGGCGGTCGGTCGCTCCGATGATCTTGCCGAGCTTCATCCCGCCCCCGGCGATGAACGCTGAGTTCACCCGCGGCCAGTGGTCGCGGCCGACTTGGCCGCTGATGACCGGGGTTCGGCCGAATTCGCCCCAGACGAGAACCGTTGTGTCGTCTTCCAGTCCGCGGTCTCGGAGATCGTCCATCAGCGCGGCGAGGGCATTGTCGAGGATCGGGAAATCTTCCTTCTCGCGATTGAAAATCGTGTTGTATGATCCGCCGTGCCAGTCCCATTTGCTGTAATTGACCGTGACGACTCGGCAGCCCGCTTCGACCAGACGGCGAGCCATCAGGAAGCTCTGCGGGACGCGGGGAGCACCGTTGCCGTCGATCATGTCCTTTTCGTTGCCAGTGCCATAGCGGGCCACGATGCGCGGGTCTTCTTTCGTCAGATCGAGCGCGTCGGCCAGCTTGGACGAGGTCAGAATATCCAGAGCCTGTTGATTGATTTGATCCATGCCGTGGAAGCGGTTCGCTTGATCAACTTCACGACGCAGGCGATCCATGCTGGTGAGCAATGTACGACGATCCCCCAGGCGGGCTGATGTCACACCATTGAGAACCATGTCCTTCCGCGTTGGCCCTTGCGATTGAAAGGGAGTCTGTCCGACGCCGAGGAATCCCGGTCCAGGTTCGTTATATGGCCCGTGGGTGCAGGTGTAGCAAACACTGGCGAACGGAGGAACGGCTCGATCCAGTGACCCGAGAACCTTACCCACCGCCGAACCAAATTGGGGCCAACCGCCCCCCGGAACCGTGCGGCCCGGCACCTGGCCGGTGAAGCACTGATAGGCATTGTGGTCGGCCTGAGAATCGACAATCGAGCGGATCAGGGCGAAGCGGTCGGCTCGTTGAGCCAGTTGCGGGAAGAGATCGCAGATCTCGATCCCCGGCACGTTCGTGGAGGTCGGCCGCATGGGGCCGGCCACTTCTTTCGGCGCGTTCGGCTTGAGATCCCACATATCCTGGTGCGGCGGGCCGCCGACCAGATAGATCATGATAATGGCTTTGTGCGACTTCTGGATTCCGGCCGCGGATTCCGCGGCCAGCACATCGCTCAAGGTGCAGCCACCTAATGCCAGCCCGCCGATCTTGAGGAAGTCACGTCGACTGACACCATCACACAGCGAGGCTGCCGCTCGATTCGAATGCAAAAGACGTAACATCTCTGGAATCCTCGCGGCTGGGAAAAATGGCGTGAGCGCGCAGTCAGGCTATCATACTCTCTTTCGGAACACGGATCAACGATTCTTTATTCATTGTGTGATAGTTGTTGATCGCCGGAGCGAACAACGACTATGCCAAAACGTCCTGTACCACATTGCCATGCACGTCGGTGAGGCGGAAGTCGCGGCCTGCGTAGCGATACGTCAACTTCTTATGGTCGAATCCCAGCAGATGCAAAATTGTGGCGTGCAAGTCATGCACATGCACCGGTTTCTCGACGGCTCGATAGCCGAATTCGTCGGTCGCTCCGTAAACGGTGCCCCCCTTGATGCCGCCGCCGGCCATCCAGACGGTGAAGCCCCAATGGTTGTGATCGCGACCACCGCCCGGTTTGCCGTTGACCAATTCCACTGCGGGGGTGCGGCCGAACTCACCACCGCAAATGACGAGAGTCTCATTCAACAAGCCCCGCTGCTTGAGATCCGTGAGCAGCGCCGCGATCGGTCCGTCAACTTCATTGGCGAGATTGCGATGCCCCTTCTCGAGATCGTTGTGACTGTCCCACGGCTGCACGTCGCCATGATAGAGCTGGACGACTCGCACGCCACGTTCCACTAAGCGCCGGGCCAGTAACAGTTGGCGGCCGTGAATTCCGCTACCGTAGGCTTCCAGGATATGCTTGGGTTCTTGTGACAGATCGAAGGCATCGGTGGCCTCCATCTGCATGCGGTAGGCGAGCTCAAACGACTGAATGCGGGCTTCCAGTTCGGGTTCGTCGCCGCGACTTTCCTGGTGCTGGCGATTGAAGCGCATCAACAGATCAAGCTGCCGCCGCTGATCTTTTCGCGTGACGGCCGTGCTGATGATGTTCTCGATCAGCTCTTCGACTTTCGTCTTCCGCGTGTCGAGGTGCGTTCCCTGATAAATGCCTGGGAGAAACGCAGCTCGCCAATTGGAAACATCCGCCACAGGCAGTCCGGGGCACATGGCGATAAAGCCGGGGAGATTCTCGTTCTCGGTTCCCATGCCATAGGTCACCCAGGCTCCCATGCTCGGTCGGGAGAGACGTTCGTCGCCGCAATTCATCAGCCGCATCGACTGTTCGTGGTTCGGTGTGTTGGCGTGCATCGAACGAATGAAGCACATGTCATCGACGTGCGCTGCAGTCTTGGAAAAGATCTCGCTGACTTCGATGCCGCTTTGACCGTATTTTTGAAACTTGAAGGGCGATCCCATCGCCATACCGGTGTGGCGTTCGGTCGTGAGGTTTCCCGTGGGGAGTTGCTGCCCATTCAGCTTGGTGAGCAACGGCTTGGGGTCGAAGGTATCAACCTGCGACGGCCCGCCATTCAAATAGATATGAATGATGTGCTTGGCTTTGCCGGGAAAATGTGCCGGATGAGCAGCCAGCGGAGAGGCACTTTTGGTGAGATCATTAGCCAGGAGGCCTTGATCGCCCAGCAATCCAGCCAAGCCGAGCATTCCCATTCCGGAACCCATGCGGCTGAGCATTTCGCGACGTGAGTAAGTATGTGGCAACATTTCGGAATCTGCCTTTGCGAAGCTGTAGCCTGACTCTCTGAGTCGGGTCTGTTCGACGTTGAATACACCCGACTCAGAGAGTCGGGCTACGGGCCGGCCAGCCGGCCTTCTTAACTAATCCAAATACATTAATTCATTCGAGGACAACAGCACTTGTGCCAATTGTTCCCACACGGTCAGTTGCGATTGTTCGTCTTTGGCATCTTTCACAAATGCCAGGCTTTCGGCGAGTTCTTGAGCATTGGGATCTCGTTCGAGCGCCACACGATACGTTGCTGTAATGCGAACCGCAGGGTCTGTTGCGGACGCGACTTCCGGTCGTGCCGCCAAGGCCTTGGCCTGAACCACGACAAACGGCGAGTTGATTGCAAACAACGCTTGCTGCGGCACCATCGTTCGCGAACGCCGTTCGATCGACTGGTCGGGTGAGGCGAAGTCGAAGGCTCGGAAAGTCCCTGGCAGACTTTGGCGGTCAATCAAGCCGAAGATGGTGCGGACTCGGCTTTGGGGATCGTTGGCGATATCAACGGGGCGACCACCGGACCGCGTTTCCAGGCGTCCGGATACTGCCAGTAACGTATCGCGCATCGCTTCAAAATCGAGACGCTGGCGATTCGCCTTCCACAACAGGCGATTGTCAGGATCAACCGTTCTGGACTTGGCATCCGCCGTTGAAGCCTGCTGATAGCTGTTGGAGGTCATGATCCAGCGATGCAGTTTTTTCAGCGACCAGCCCTCTTGCATGAAACGCGTCGCCAGATGGTCGAGCAACTCAGGATGGGTCGGGACATTGCTTCGATTGCCGAAGTCGCTGGGGGTGGAGACCAGCGGCTCGCCGAAGTGATACATCCAGACTCGATTCACCATCACGCGAGCCGTCAATGGGTTTTGAGGCGACGCAATCGCACGGGCCAGATCGAGACGACCGCTCCCCTTGGGGAACGGAGTTCGTCCGCCTGGCGTGAGTAATTCCAGGAACTGGCGGGGAATGTGTCTCCCTTGTTGCGTCGCGTTACCGCGGACAAAAATGCGTGGGTTGTACGGGGCATCGGCATCCTGAACAACCATGGCTCGCGGGGGAGCATTGGGCGATTTGACCGCCATGCGATCGAGTTCCTGCATCTTCCCGCTGAACGCATCGGTCTCACCGCGCGACATGTAACGACGGGTCTGGCTCTTCGGGAAGTAGGCGGGACTGTCGCGACTGACGAGGACTTCCAGCAACTGCTTGCGAGCATCGTCCAGGACCGGTGGTGAAGCGGTGCCTGCCGCCGCGGTAGCTGATTTGGATTCTTCATAGACGCGTTTTAGCAAGTCGCCGTAAACCCGCGCGACGGTTGTCCGGTCGGTCAGCGGCGATTTCAGTAACGCTTCACGTACGAGCGGGTTCAGTTGCCCCGGCTGTGTTCCATCGCCGCGAGCTTTCCAGCGTTCTAAAACACTGGCAACACCTGTGACGAAAGCTTCAGTTGCGGCGACATCGGGCTTGCCATCGGCACCGACTGTCGGTTCTGGTAATTCCAGCAACTCAGCCCAGGGGCCAAAGACGGGATCTTGAGAATTGCCTCGTTGCTCGAGATAACGTCTCCAGCGGGCAGTAATGGGAGCTCTCAAATCTTCCGGGGCGAGCGACAGGAAGAAGATCGCTGTCTCCAGTGGATCGGGCTTGGTTGTCGCCACTTTAGTTAGATAGTCGCCTACCCGCATCCGCGCGGTGTCGGACAACAGGTCGAATTGCTGATCGCGAAACTTGAGCAGGTCCGCACGCTTGACTGCCGCTTCCTTCTCGAATTCCGGGCCGCCGGGAGTTTTCTCCGGACCGTCGGTCAGGGGCAGTTCGAGCGGCACTTCGCAGCTTGCGAACACACCATAGAGCGAATAGTAATCCGCCGTCGGGATCGGATCGTACTTGTGGTCATGGCAGCGGGCGCAGGCGACGGTCAGCCCTAAGAAGCCGCGCGAAACCGTGTCGATCTGATCATCGATAATGTCATGGATATTGTTATCGAACATCCGTCCCAGGGTGAGGTAGCCCATCGCGGCGAGACGCCAGGGTTCGACCTGGGGTTCGATCATATCGGCCGCTAACTGTTCCTGCACGAAACGGTCGTAAGGGAGGTCCTCATCGAAGGCTCGGATGACGTAGTCACGATACGTATAAGCATACGGCCGCACGCGGTCGTCGCCGTACATCAGCACGCCATCTTTTGTATCCGCAAACCGGGCAACATCCAGCCAGTGACGAGCCCAGCGTTCTCCATAACGAGGCGACGCCAGCAAGCGATCGATCACCGTCTCCAGAGCGACAGACGTCTCGGCGGGATCGTTGAGAAAAGCTTGAACGTCATCCCAACTGGGGGGGAGGCCGATGAGATCATAGTACGCCCGACGAATCAGCGTCCGCCGGCCCGCAGTGGGTGATGGTTTGAGGCCCGCCTCTTCCAGCTTGGCGAGTACGAAGCGATCAATGCTGGTGTGCGGCCAGGCGGTGTCTTTGACTGGCGGAGCAACCGGATCGAGGACCGGGCGGAACGACCAATGCTTCCGATCCGCGTCGGTGACGACCATTTCTTTTTTGGGCGCTGCGATTCCGGACGCCTCCGGCCAGGGAAGTCCCATTTCGACCCATTTCGAAATAGCCGCAATCTCATCAGGAGATAGTTTTTCGTCAGGCGGCATCTTCAATTTGCCGTCTTGCCGAATGGCTTTGACCAACAGGCTCTCGGCAGGCTTCATATTGATGGCCGCGGGGCCCGATTGTCCCCCTTTGAGGAGCAGTGCCCGGGACGTCAACCGCAGTTCGCCTTCAGGTAATTCGTCGCCGTGACATTCCAGGCACTTGGCAACAAACACTGGTCGCACGTGCTTTTCAAAGAATTCTTCTGGCGTCGGATCGCCCGCGCAAACGGGAGCGGCCACACACATCAGGACAACCAGCATCGAGAAACGCGTCATCAGTGGTTCCGGTAGCATTGGGCAACGGCGAGGGCTGCGGGTATCAGTTAACTCTGACATATCATCTGACATCTTCAGTTTACGGCGAACACCGGGACGAGGGAATGGACAAAAGAAATTGTAGGATGGCCGCCCCGGCCGTCTCTTCGCCTCCGTGGCCGACGCTGCCAGCGTCGGAATGCAGACGCTAGCAGCATCTGCCACGGGGGCTAACGGGAATCAGTCAGTCGTTGCTTTTCAAAACTTTGCCTCGGCCACCGGTATGTGGTTTTTCAGACAG
>JAQGHS010000360.1 GCA_028291605.1 Planctomycetaceae bacterium
CGTCGTTCCAGGGAGAGTTACAGACATGCCTCACACCGTTCGCCATTCGCAGAATCCCTGGTGGATGACGGCACTGGTGTGCTGCTGCTTCCTGGAACTCAGCGGCTGTTCGCTGTTCGTCATGGCCGGGAAAATGCTGCAGGGCGACCCGATGGTCGAATCGGAATTCGATCGTTGGTATGGCAAGTCGATGCTCAAGTCGAAGAAGAAAGTCGCGGTCGTTTGTTCGACACCTGAGTCAGTGAAAAGTGAGTTTACTTCGCTGGATCTGGACCTCGCTTCCGAAGTCAGCCGCAAGCTGCATTTGCACGAAATCACCGTCGTGAAGTCACACAAGGTCGCGAGTTGGATGGATGACCACGGGGGCACTGATTTCGATATGAAAGAATTGGGAAACGACCTGGGCGCGGAACTTGTCGTCGCCATCAAGGTCGATCATTTCGACTTCCGCGAAGAGAACAGCCCGGACTTGTTTCGTGGCAAGGCACGCGGCGTCGTCACCGTCTATGAATTGATGCGTGATCCGAAAAAGCCCAAGAAGGAAGCGAAGTCCGAAGCCGAATCCAAGAAGGACAAGTCCGAGTCCGCAGACAAATCGGACGAGAAAACGGGCAGCTCCAGCAAGTCCAAAAAGACGAAGAAAGACGACGAGCCCAAAGACAACGTGATCGGGGTGCGGCAGGTCTTTCTGAAGACATTCGACACCACATACCCGCCGCACCAGCCCGTTTCGATAGAACAAATGCAGCCGGAAACCTTCCGCAAGAAATTCCTGGATCGCGTCGGGGATGAGCTCGCCCGTCAGTTCTACCGCCACAAAGCCGGAGTGGAATTCTAAAGTCGATCCAAAACCTGTGTAGCGGAATCTCGTAAGAGTTCCGCGGTCGTCTCCAGACGTTCGGGCGGAACTCTTACGAGATTCCGCTACAAGCCGCCCTGACACGTTGCCCGCCACAAACCAAGTCGTCAGATTCGCTAGGGTCATCCATGCAGAACACTACCAATTCAGCGACGACCGCCAGACCAGGCCAAGGCCGCCGCGCCTGTCTGCTGTTTGCCATCCTGGCTGGCATGCTGGTCCTGCCCGGCTGTTTGCAGCAATTGATGACTCTGGGATATCTGATCGGGGGGCCCCCCTCCATCGAACCCGACTTCGACACGAAGACCGGCATCTCGCTTAATAAGAAAAAGAAGAAGGTCCTGGTCCTCTGCTTTGCACCGAAAGAGGTCAAATGGGACTTCGACTCAGTTGACCGCGAACTGGGCCGGCAGATTGCTCATCGGCTCAACAATAATCACATCACCGTCATCAGTCCCGACGCCGTGCATGCCTGGCTGGACGAACACGACGACTGGGACAAGCCGGACGAAATCGGCCACGACTTGGAAGCCGACTTCGTCATTTTCATCGAGATCAGCGAATTCGGCCTCTACGAACAAGGCAGCAGCGACCTCTACCGCGGACATTCCGAATCCCTCATCACTGTCTATGAGATGGAGAATGGCGAAGGGAACGAGATCTATACCAAGGAGTACGTCTCAAAATTCCCGACACTGGAACCGGTATCGGCCTCGGACAAGTCGTACTACGACTTCAAGAATCACTATCTCTCCCGCCTGAGCGACGAAATCGGCCGCCACTTCTACGAGCACTATGCCGGCGACGATATTCCGCACGGCAGTCTGTGATGAAAGTCGTTGTTCGCTCCGCGAACGAAACGCGCTCGCAGTAGCGACCAACATGCGACCCTATGAATTTCAGTCGCCGGACGCCAGCCCACGGGTTGGCGCGTTGTGCCAGATTGACTTCTCCAAACGACCCGACCTGGACGCTGGCGCGTCGCGACCGATCTTCGAATATTATTCCACCCGGAAACTGCGAATGCGTTTCGATCGCGGAGCGATCAACGACTTTCATTGCCGCATTCGCCTCGAAGACGCGATATAATCGCTGCGATCGCAATACTCACCACACAGACCTCAGAGAGACACTCCATGGCGGACGATTTATTTTCGGTAGCGGATCAGGTAGTCGTCATCAGCGGCGCCAGTCGCGGCATCGGCAAGTCTTTAGCGGCAGGTTTTGCCGCGCGAGACGCTCAGGTTGTGATCACTGGCCGCGAAGCTGAGACACTCGAGCAAACGGCCAAGGAAATCTCTACTGGAAAGCATGCCGTTCGCAGCGTGGTGTGCGATGTCTCGGACGTCTCGGCGCTCGAGCAGTTGGTGACGACGCTGAAGGCCGATTTCAAGCGGATCGACACGCTGTTGAATGTGGCCGGCGTCAACAAACGCAAGAAGGTCGAGACCTTCACCCCGGACGAATACGACTTCATCCTCGACATCAATCTGCGCGGCACATTCTTTATGTCGCAAGCGATCGGCAAGTGGATGATCGCCGAACGGCATGGTTCGATCATTACGATTGATTCGTTGAATACCTATGCTCCGCTGAAGGGCGTGCTGCCGTATGCGATGAGCAAAGCGGGGGTCAGCATGATGACTCGCGGCATGGCCTGCGAATGGGGCGAGTATGGCGTCCGCGTGAATGCTTTGGCCCCCGGTTTCATCCTGACCGACATGACCAACAAGCTGTGGTCCGATCCCACGATGCAGGCCTGGGGCAAGACCAACACCGCCCTAAGTCGATTGGGCCAGGTCGAAGACATGCTCGGTACCGCGATCTTCCTGGCGTCCAAGGCTTCCGCCTTCATGACCGGGCAGGTGGTCTATGTTGACGGCGGATTCTCGTCGGGAATCAACTGGCCGATTCCGTTATAGAACGTAGCCCGACTCTCTGAGTCGGGTTATTACGCGTGCCGATATCACCCGACTCAGAGAGTCGGGCTATGAAAAAACCCCCTGGGCAATCATTGCCGAGGGGGTTTTATTATTGAACGCGTCTGTGTCGCAATCGGATATCAGCCACCCGGAGCGTTGATACCGGCAATCACAGCACAGCAGGTAATCGTCGAGATACCGTTGCAGAGACCATCGCAATCATCCGGGTTATCGAAGAAGGCCGAACCGTAGTAGATCGACTTGATCTGGTTGTTGCCGTTCACCGTCTTGAATGACGCGAAGCCTGTGAATTGATAGGTCTGGCTGAATTTGCCTACTGCGTTGCTGATGTCATCAAGTTCCGTGTTCACGGCGTGAGCGACTTCGCTCCAGCCGACGATCAATGCCAGAACTGCGATCGTGATGATCAGGATGATTTCGATGGAGACGATGGCTCCGGTGTCATCCAGCCAGAATGATTTCAACATGTTTCGTTCCTTTGGAGAGAGACTAAGATTGAGAGTTGCCGGCACCACCTTCTGGCGCAGGCCGTGAGATTCCCGACCAACCGCACGAGCCATTTGCCGGACAGTTCATCCGTAAAAAATGGTGAGAGTTCGTGCGATCAATCCACAACAACCGAAATGCCCTGCGTCCAAGACGCAAGAACGTTAGGGGCAATAGAACACTAAATACATCTTCGTAGGCGAGCGTCCGGCGTAACCCGGATGGTTGTTAGCGACTCGCAACAACCGTAAATCACCAGAAGAAAAGTTCAGGCGAGCCGGCTTTGTGAGCGGCACGGCGCTAGCCGCCGGTTCTTCCAGCGAAATCCAAACACAGAACCGGTGGCTAGCGCCATTCCGCTCACAATGCGAGTTCGATTTGGCTTACGCCGCCCGGCTCACCTGAGCCATTTGTTCGGGGCCGCACACCCTCGACTCCAGCCCGATTTCCGGGCGAGTCACAGGCAGGTCCGATCAATTGGCAACATTCACTCGTGTTAGCGCGGGGAGGGCTCCCCGAAAG
>JAQGHS010000363.1 GCA_028291605.1 Planctomycetaceae bacterium
GTGCTGTCTCGCGGCGCACTTTCTGCAGGTCGGCTTTCGATTTCAAGTACAGGATGTTTTGCCTGATTTTTCGCGACTCAGTCTGACGCAGGGATTCGCCAAGTTGTGGCGGATTGAAAATGTCAGCCAGGCGGGATGGGGATTCGTGAAATACGTCGCGATGGTTGGGCTGGGGGGCTGGTACCTCTGGTCCAATTTGGGACGACTTTCGGCCTTGTCCGAATGTGACCTGGCGACCGGCGCCCACATCATCGGCAACTGTTTTGTGACGCTCGCCTGGTTGCTGGCCGCCGTGTTTCTGATGTTCGGTCTGTGCGACTATGGATACCAGCTCTGGAAGTTCGAGCAATCGCTGAAAATGTCGCCTGCCGAATTGCGTGAGGAATTGCGCAACGAGGGCGGCAGCCCCAACTGGAAGCAACAGCGACGCGAACGGGGGCGGCAAGCGTCGTAGCCTGACTCTCCAGAGTCGGGCGATTTTGAAACCTTCGTGTCCTTCTGTTCCAATTCTTTCTTTGAACAGAAGGTCGCAAAGGACACGAAGAAATGCGAAATAGAATTTGGAAGAATTGAAGTCGCCGGCTGCCTCGGCGTCAAATTCGACCGACTCTGGGGAGTCAGGCTACTGCTGCTCGTCAAAAAGCCCCTGATCGCTTCTGCAAGTGTCGATTGCGGGCGTGCTGGCTGAGACAGCCGGTTCCTATCAATGCCATCGGAATCTCTCGCCGATGAAGCATCTATCTCTATTTATGTATGGCAATTGCATTTGGCATCTGTCAAAATAGACGAGTTGTAACGAGAAACCCGCCGACGTGGTTTCAGACTTACCTCGAGGTATTGCCCGCACAGATTACCTGCCCGCCCGCGACATCTTTCCTGCAAATCACGATTCATTGAGGGAGTTCACTGCGATGGTGACATGCCGTTGGATGCTGATGCCACTGTGTGCCGTGATCGGTTTCTGCCCCGTCGTGTTGTCGGCGGCCGATTTCATCGTCGTGCCGCCCAAGGTGGAACTGAAGGAAGAGTTCGCCCGTGCTCAACTGGTCGTCACGCAGTCCGATCCGCAAGGTGCCGTGACCAACAAATCGTCCGACCTGACTCCGCAAGCCAAGTTTGTCTCCGCGGATCCCAGTATCGTGACCGTCAATCCGACGGGCTCGCTATTGGCGATGAAGAATGGCCAGACTCAAGTGACCGTCGCGATCGGGGACACGATTCGGCCTATTGATGTGGTTGTGTCCGGGATCGAACCCACGAGCAAAGTCAGCTTTATCGAACACGTGCAGCCGATCCTCAGCAAGAGTGGCTGCAATGCGGGTGCTTGTCACGCCAGTCAACACGGCAAGGGTGGCTTCATTCTCTCGGTGTTTGGATATGCCCCCGATCAGGATCGAGACGCCATTGTTCGCGACCGTCAGCAGCGACGCGTCAATTTTGTGGAACCTGAGCAAAGCCTGTTGTTGCTGAAGCCCACAATGATTGTGCCGCATGGTGGCAGTCGTCGCTTGGAAAAAGGGGGCGTTGACTACCAATATCTGGCGAAGTGGATTGCTGCCGGTGCCCCGGGTCCGGATAAGGATTCGCCGAAAGTCGTCAGCCTGGCCGTCTATCCTTCTCATCGCGTGGGCGAGACCGGTTTCCAACAGCAACTGCGGGCCGAGGCCACTTACAGCAACGGCGTTGTCCGCGATGTGACTCACTGGGCGAAATTTGATTCGTTGGATGACGGCGTGGTGGCGGTGACTTCCACCGGAATGGTGACGGCCAAGGGACGCGGACAAGCTCCGGCAATGGTTCGCTTTGAGGGCCAGGGTGCGATCTCGATGGTTGTCGTGCCGTATGCGAATTCGGCTGATCTGTCGCAATTTGCGGAGAGCAGCTTCATCGACAAGTTTGCCGCTGATAAGTTCCGCGAACTGGGGATTACCCCCTCGGGGCTGTGCAACGATGCGACATTCCTACGGCGTGCCTACCTGGACGCGATCGGGACCTTGCCGACTACGGCGGAAGCGACCGCGTTCATCGATTCACCTGATCCCGACAAACGCAAGAAACTGGTCGACCGGTTGCTTGGTCTGACTGGTGACCCGGCGCAGGATATCTACAACGATCAGTATGCCGCCCTGTGGTCGCTGAAGTGGTCGGACCTGATTCGCTCCAACAGCGCCGACCTGGGAGCCCAAGGCATGTGGTCGATGCACAACTGGATCAAGAGCTCGTTCCAGATGAATAAGCCGATCGATCAGTTCACCCGCGAGTTGGTCACGGCCAAGGGATCGATTTTCTCGAACGGTCCAGCCAATTACTTCCGGCTGGCGAATAATCCGCCGGATCTCGCCGAAACGACCGCACAGTTGTTTCTCGGAGTGAGACTGCAGTGCGCCAAGTGTCATCACCACCCGTTCGAGAAGTATGGTCAGGAAGATTACTACGGGTTCGCGGCGTTCTTCTCGCAGATTGGCAATAAGGGAAGTCAGGAATTCGGCTTGTTTGGCGGCGAGGCCGTCGTGGTGGTCCGCAACGGTGGCGAGGTCAGCAATCCTCGTACGGGCAAGGTCGTTCCCCCGACGCCTCTGGACGGGCCATCGGTGACGGATCCGCTGGACCGTCGTCTGGCCTTGGCCAAGTGGCTGACGGCCGGTGACAATAAGATGTTTTCGAAGAGCATCGTCAATCGTTATATGGGATACCTGCTGGGGCGTGGTCTGGTGGAACCGATCGATGATTTGCGTGCGACCAACCCCCCGAGCAATCCCGCGCTGCTGGATGCACTGGCCGATGATTTCGTCAAGAACGGCTACAACCTGAAGCATCTGATGCGGACGATCATGACATCGCGGCTGTATCAGTTGGATTCGCAACCGACGCCGTCCAACGCGTCCGATCGTCGCTTCTACAGTCATTTCCGAGTCAAACGACTCACCGCAGAACCACTACTGGATGCGATCGACATGGTGGCCGGAACACAGACCAAGTTCAAGGACCTGCCGTTGGGAACTCGGGCGATTGAATTACCCGATGCCGAGTACCCCGATTACTTCTTGACGACGTTTGCCAAGCCGAAGCGGGCTAGTGTCTGCGAATGCGAACGGACTCCCGATGAGAACCTCGCCCAGGCCTTGCATACTCTGAACGGCGACATCATTGCTAACAAGATTGCCGACGGCAAAGGCCGCATCGCGAAGCTGCTGGAAGAGAAGAAGTCGCACGAAGACATCGTCGCGGATATCTACCTCGCGACATTGTCGCGGCGGCCGTCGGCACCAGAGATCGAATCGACCAAGACGTTCCTGGCCAGCAGTCCGAGTCCCAAAGAGTTCTATGAGGACTTGCTGTGGGCATTGATTAATTCCAAGCAGTTTTTGTTCGTGAACTAGTTTTTGGAGATCCCCCGTGGCCGACGCTGCTAGCGTCGGAGGCACAGACGCTGGCAGCGACTGCCACGGGGGTCGCAAGAAGTTGAGGGAGAGACAT
>JAQGHS010000367.1 GCA_028291605.1 Planctomycetaceae bacterium
CCAGGAAGGCCAGCGTGAAGACCTGGGCTCGGACGGTCGAGAAGCCAACCCAGGCCATGATGAGGGCCATCGGCATGAAGAAGGAGATCACAGGCTCCGACGCTCCTCGGCGGCGAGCACACGCATAAGATCCGATCGCGATGAACAGGCACAATGCGTACTCGACCAGGATCAGTCCTGTGCCCCCGAGTTGGCTCGAGAGTGTCGCGAGATAGAGCACGGCCCCTGTACCCCATTCGTGATGAACGATGGGATCAATGGTCGGTGTATATGCAAACGTGTCTCTGATAGGAATCCGGCCGACGTGGAAAGCCTCGCGGATGAGTGCCAGTTCATGGAACAGATCGGGGTCGAGCGCCGTCGCTCGGCTCAGGCAGGCGATGAGCATGCCCAGCATGCCGAACCAGACGGCCGCTCTGAGCCAGAGCGGATGTTCGTCCGCATTCGGTCGTGCTGAGTTCGAGCCGGGTATTGATGATGGATGATGGATGATTGATGATTGGCGATTGGAGGGAGAAGACCAGGAGCCAGGTAAAGTTAATTGGAGTGCCGGCACCGACGGCGGAGTTACGGTAGAGCAGCTTCCAGCCGGCGAATGATTCGGTCCACTTTACCTTGCCGGCTCGGCACACGCGAGTTTCAGATGGAATTTCCTGATGCTAAGGACATGTCGCTCGCCGACTGAGTCTGCGATATCATTCCGGCGAATCGGGTGCCGGATACGGGCTGACGGCCTTGATATTCGCGATGAATCGTGGATCATAACTCGCCGTACGTACAACAACGCATGCACCAACGAACGAGGAAGCGAAATGAGTGACAACCCGTATGAGTCGCCAAGGTCTGAATCAGGCCGGTCCAAGAAGAAGGTCACTGGCGTCTTGAGTGGTACTCGAGAGGACTTGAGGAGCGTCGCCCAGTATCAGAGGGGCATTCTTGTCTGCATCTTGATTAACATCGCGGGGTTCTTTGGCCAAATCATGTTACCCCCAGAAATTCGACCGATTGTATTCGTGGGCTTCGGCCTGGTGGGTCTGGTGAGCACCATTCTCGTATTCATGCTCGCATTGAAGATCTATGGTACAGGGGCCGGAATTATCTTGGGCATTCTAGCGCTGATTCCGTGTATCGGGTTGCTCGTGCTGCTTGTGATCAACGGCAAGGCCACGAAGATCCTGCAAGAGAATGGAATCAAAGTCGGATTGCTCGGGGCTGATCCGTCCAAGATTTAGGCCAGCCGGTCGAGACAATGAAGCGTCTTTGTTGAAGCCATCTTGTAAATATATTGCAGCTTATCTCGGGGCGCTCCCACGAATTCCTAACTCCTGCATGTGACGAGTCTCGGTTTGGAGTGATCAAAGGCGGACGACTCCGAACTCCTGCGATCGTCTCTGTAGATCGAGGCCCCCTTTTTTATCTCTACGTTACGACCGGAAAAGTACTTAATGAGCCTATTGGTCGCCTGTCCGAATTGCGAGAAGACCTTGAAGATGAAAGACGAAGCTGCGGGAAAGAAAGTCCGTTGCCCAGATTGCGCGACGGTGATTTCCATTCCGGCAACTTCGACTGATTCGGATGACGACTTTGCGAATGGCCTTGAGGAAACAGTATCACCCCAACGAAAACGCCGCGTCCCGAAGGACGACGACAACTTCGATGACATGCCGGTTTTGAAGCCACGATCTCAAAAATCATCAAAAAAGAAAGCGAACAAGTTGCAGTCCAGCGAGACGAACTGGTTGCTGATCGGCGGATGTGGTGGAGGGGGACTGGTTGCGATACTGCTGGTAGTCATGCTGGTTGCAACGACGAATCAGGCTCCTAAAGTGCAGGAGGCTCCTAAAGTCGACGTTCAGGTCGGTGAAAAGGATCGAGTTCAGTCCGACGTTCGCAGCATAATCAACGCCCTCTATTCTGGGGATGTTGATACAGGTCTTCGATTCACTTCCCCGAAAGTTATCGAACTGATGGGTGGAGCGGCGAAAGCGAAATCAGAACTTACTATTGCGCAGTCCAAGATTCAATCCATCGGACTGAAGATCGAGTCGTTGACTTTCCCCAATGATCCCACATTCATGCAGACTGCCGGGAATCAGTATGTGTTTGTGCCGACATTCGCGACCTTTTCAGCCCCTGGTGGCCAGCGCTTGGAGAGTCTGAATTTTCAGCTAGGTGCTCGAGTTGCCGGTGCGCCGGATTGGACGTACGTCGAAGGTTCTCGAGTTTCTAACGCGAATGTAAAGGCTTTATTCCCTGACTTCCCAGTAGGCGCTGTATTTCCGGGCACTTATCGCAAGAAGCTGTGATGCCATCTACCCGTACCAACGACTCGACATCCTGACGAAGTTGGGAGCGGGAAGGAACAGGAGGGCGCAGCCGAGTCGAGTACAACTTGATACGACCAGGGTAGCTCGCGGTCTCTGCTATCCCGGCTTCGTCCCCGGATGGATCCAAGGCTTCCGATAAGGCCGCGCCAAGCGTTGATTGGCTGCGTCGTCGTTGAGAACTTTGCCGCTGGCTGCGTCCCAGACCAGGGTGCGGCCGAGGTCCATGGCCATGTTCGCGAGGATGCAGCTCGCTGTTGAGATGTGGCCCTGTTCGATGTCGGCTATGGGCTTGCCGCGTGATTCCCGGGCTGCAAGCCAATCTCGCATGTGGCCGCGGATGGCGGGGGCGACGTGGGTTTCGAGATCTTTTTCGGTCTTATCTTCCGGATACTTTTCCAGCTCGTAGACCACATCTTTATGGATGGGATCGCCCTGCCCGACTGGGATAAAGTCGTAGCCGTTCACACTGCACTTGAGCGTTCCCTTATCTCCATAAATTGTCGCGCCCCAGGGGTATTGAGGATCGGCCGCCGTGCCATAGGTGCGGTGCTGCCAGATGACGGGCAGCTTGCCGAACTCGAAGGTGGCGGTTTGCGTGTCGGAGATGTTGGCTTTACTATTCTTGTCCACTAGGATTCCGCCGGCGGAACTGATGCGATGGGGCCAGCCCAGGTCCAGCATCCAGCGGACTGTGTCGAGCATATGGATGCACATATCGCCGACGATACCGTTGCCGTACTCCATGAACGCCCGCCAGCGCCGCGGATGCACCAGCGAGTTGTAAGGCCGTAGCGGCGCCGGGCCCGTCCACAGGTCATAGTCGAGGTAATCCGGGGGAGCGGAATCGGGCGGATTTTCTTTCGTCCGCATGTGGTAGTAACAGTAGATCTCGACGAGTCCGATGTTTCCCACCTTGCCCTCGCGCAGAATGCGGTCGCGGGCCTCGATCAGATGCGGCGTGCTCCGGCGTTGTGTTCCGACCTGCACGACGCGTTGATGCTTCCGCGCCGCCGCCAGGATCGCCTGCCCTTCCAACACATCGACGCTGATCGGCTTTTGCAGATAGACATCGGCGCCCGATTCGATCGCCGCGATGGCCGTCAGTGCGTGCCAATGATCGGGAGTAGCGATCAGCACGACCTCGGGTCGCGTTTCCTTGAGCAGTTCTCGATTGTCATGAAACGTCCTCGGCTTCTGCTTGGACTTTTGCCGCTGCGAGACAAGATCGGCGGCTTCCGCGACCATGTTGCGATCGACATCGCACAGTCCGACGACCTCCACCGGGGCGACTTGAATCAGTCGCAGCAGATCCGCCTTGCCATACCATCCGCAACCGATCAGCGCGGCCCTTAATGGCTGCGTGGGGGCCGCGGCGAAGAGACCGGGGTTCAAGGCGGCGAGACTGAGTCCCGCGGTAGTGGTCTGTAGAAATGTCCGTCGATCCATGTTGGCTCTCCATCAGTGATGTGACCATTTCAGCCAGTCATTACCCACGCGTGCAGTCGGTCATTCCCGTGCGTCTCGTTCTCCACACTGATATCCATCGTACCACGCGGCAATTTGATCCACGACATGGAGTGCGCAGTGGTCGTTGCCGGCAATGTCGTCAGCCCAATACTTCATTTCCTTGTTGACGCGTGCGGGAATATTGTCCTCCACGCTGATCCAGGCACAGTTATCCCACGTTCCCCAGATCTGCGGGTGTTTGCGGAGGATCGTCTCGACCGCCAAGGTGATTTTTTCAGCTCGTGTCATGAGTACTCCAGGGTTATCGGGTCCACATTCAACATATCTCCAGCGAGCTTGTTGTCAACACACTCATTGCGTGGTGAGAAAATACCTCACGACCTGCTATTTGCCAATCGACTACCACAACTGTTTAATGAGCGAACCACCCCGATGTGTTCTGCGTCTGGATTTGGACTATGTCCGGCCAACCGGGACGGACTCACAGGCTGATTTGGGTGTTAAGTCGGAAAGCTCTTCGCATCGTGATTTCGCGTGAAACACTGATTCCGTTTGCCAGCCTTCAACCGCCCGCCACCAGGAAAGCGATTGACGAAGCTGCCGACGTGCTGAACTTGATTTTTCCCCGGACTTACGTCGAATTGATGCTCGCCAGCAACGGGCTGACCGTCACATTGCAAGAGTACGACGTCGTCCTCTATGAAGCGGAATTCCTCGTCGAACGTAACGAGACATGCGAAACACAGTCGTATTTGGGAAATGTTCTCCGCATCGGTGACGACAGTGGAGGCACGGGGTTCCATCTCAACTTATCAACCGAACAAGTCATTGCCGTCGGTTCTGGTTGTCCTTCAATCAAGGACGGATGGCTCGTTTCCGAATCGCTGACAGACTGGATCAACAGCCATTTTGCGGTGAACTATCCCGAACCCGAATACCGAGAGCCTGTTTTCGTGCGGGTTAGCCTTGTTAAGCCACTTTCCATTAAGGCCCTGGCGGAACTAAAACAGTGTCTGGAATTGCCGGACTTTATTCTGCAGTTAAAGAGAAAATGTGAACAACTCCCGGTAGTACTTTTGCGTGCAGAATTGGAAAGTGTCAGGGGCGCTCTCGTTGATCATCCAGAAATTGCCGCCGCACTGATTGCAGAAGATATCGAATCTCAGATTCAGTATCCAATGGTCTCTTCGTAGAACTACTGACCGTACGATCGTAGCTGGAACACAGCCAATGAGTATTACGTTTGATATCCTCGGCGCCCCAGGACGAGACAACGCCCTGTTGGTGCGAGTCGACTCTGGTCAGTCGATCGAACGCCTCCTGTTCGATTGCGGCGATGGTTGCTTGAACGCCGTTCCGTTCTCGGAAATTCAGGCGATAGACCATCTTTTCCTGTCGCACCTGCATATGGATCACATCGGTGGTTTCGACTATTTCTTTCGCTGCGTGTTCAATCGCGAGACCAAGCTCAACCAAATCTGGGGGCCGCCCGAGACAGCCAGGATCCTGCATCACCGTTTTCAAGGCTTTCTGTGGAATCTGCACGCCGAGATGTCCGGAACATGGCGAGTCACGGACATTTCAGAGAGCGAAGTCTCGACGACGCGCTTTGAACTGTCCGAGGCTTTCGCAATTGCGCATGAAGAACGTAGCACAGCCAGGCAGCCGTACCTTGTCGAGAATCTCAATTACGTCGTCGAAGCTCATACGATGGACCATCGCACGCCCACCATCGCCTATGTGGTTCGAGAGAAACCTCGCAGCAACATCGACACGAACCGGCTGGCAGAAATGGGACTGAAACCGGGGGCCTGGATGAAACACCTGAAAGACCCATCCGATACAACGGAAACCGTTTTAATCGGCGGCGTGTCCTATTCGCTGACGTCACTTCGCGAATCGCTGATTGTGGAGACGCCCGGCGATTCCATCGCATATCTGACTGATTTTCTGTTGGATGAAACTGCCATCGCGCGCTTGGCGGGAATTCTGAAGGGCTGCCAGACCGTGGTTTGTGAAGGCCAGTATCGACACTCGGACCTCGAACTGGCCCGGAAGAATCATCACATGACAACCGCTTTGACTGGTCAACTGGCAAGACGGGCCCAAGTTGGAAATCTGATCTTGTTCCACCTTTCCGATCGTTACAATCAACACGAATGGCTGGAAATGCTGTTAGAAGCGAGGGCAGAATTCGCCGCGACTGCGTACCCTGTCAGTTGGCATCTTCAGCCGAATGCTGAATAGTTTCATCGACTGCTTTCAACAAGCCCAGTGGTATTGAAGAACAAGGCAAATCCGACGGCCGAGGTCGTCGTGCTCCTTCGAATCGATTCATCGGAATGCTCTATCAAGACTCACAACTTTATCAGGCCGCACGCGCCACGAAACTCGGTCAAGCTGAGTTGTCCGATGTGCTGGAACGACTGCGCCGATCAATCAGCCAGCACTACTCCGTCAATGTGGTACACGTGGTGTATGACACGATCGACAAGCGAGACGGAACATTGCTACCGCGCTTAAATCTGATTCTTGAGACATCCGTTGATTGCACGGCACTGATGAAGGACCGGTTTTCGCTCAAACGAGATGTGCAGCAGACGATTCTCAGGCGTTTTTCCAGGTTCGTCGCAGAATGCGAATCTCCGGAAGCGTACGATACCAACGATATCTTCCTGATCTTCGATAACTTTTCTGAGGAGGCCATGCGCCTGGCGTCAGCTAGCTTCCTCGAAAGCGATGCGCAGCGTGTGATCGCCGAATTTGCGCATCGCCACGTCTGGATGATTGACAGTGTTTCAAGCGCAATTACCGTCTTCTATCGATCAGACGAAGATATTCGCACCAACGCCGCTAACGGATGCAGAGAGCTGCTCACCCAACGTTGCTACGAACTGACGTCTGCCTACGACGAGTTCCACTATTTCTCAGTAGACCATTTCCCAATCAGGTTTGATAGTAAAGAAAACCTGGATGCTAATTATGAAGGCGGCCTGTTCTACTATTACCATTGAGACCCGGTCACCCCGATGTTTTCTCAATGAACGTGATCGATAACTCAAGCTTAGTTCGCAGGGGCATGGTGCCCGACGATCTGCAGCTTGTAATGGTGCGGTTTGCTGCCGGGTTCTGTCACCTTGAAGCTGAGTGTGCCCGTGAAGGTGTCGGTGTCTGAAGGGGACGCAAAGTCCTGGAAGTGTCCTTTGAGGTTGAATTTCCCTTGGACATTGGTTTCGTCAATCGTGCCTTTGAAGGTTTTGCTAGTGGCCTTAACATTCTTCAGCAAAACATGTCCTTGACCCGGAACCTCCGCGACGTTGCTATCGATCGACGTCTCGAATCCACATCCATAAGGGGGCGGAGGCAAAGGTGCGGGAGGAGGTTGCGCGCCCGCTGGAGGACCGTATTGCCAATCTGCATCCCAGGCACTCAGCAAGAGACGTGACTCCAGGAATTCAATACTTGAGACACAATTTGCCGCCGGGAGAATTCGGCGTGCCGCTGGCATCCGGTGAGGAATCAAAGTTGCCAGTCGTCGCAGGATCGAATGCATCGTAGCAAGCCCTTTTAAATCGGTATATTTGTATACATACTCCTGGAGATCACTATCTCAGTTTAGATTTGCCGCGAGACGGAACGCAAGCAGAAATTGTCACACGGGAATCCCTGTCGCACAAAAGACGGGACGTCTCTGCCTGGAGCACATGCCACAGGCGCTCTGCAACATCAATTGAGAGTCCCTAACAAGCCTTTATGCCCTGCGTGAAGATAGCCGGCCGCGACTTATGTTAAATAGAAGGAGACGGTTTGCCAGCAAATTGAGTCGCCTGGCATGTGGCAATTCCTCAGGCAGAGCGTGAGCGCCACCTTGATCCGCCGACTTCGTCTCGGACCAATCAATTTCCTTGGCAACTCAGTTCAGATA
This sequence comes from Planctomycetaceae bacterium, assembly GCA_028291605.1. Classification (GTDB taxonomy): domain Bacteria; phylum Planctomycetota; class Planctomycetia; order Planctomycetales; family Planctomycetaceae; genus JAKFVC01. The sequence continues at coordinate 7,720 of JAQGHS010000367.1, forward strand.
GCCGCTCTAAGCCGCACAGCCAACTTCGTCGGGGCTCACCGCGTCCACGCCGAGCGGAGCGGCAATTTGAGGGCAACCGATCAGAAAGATTGTGGGCAGCAAGACACCACAGGGGCCGCTGACGTAGATCCGTCCCACTTCCCAGTCGTAGTCCTCGGCACCGACACTGTCCGCCATCTCACGCAGTTCTTCCGGCGAATAGGTTCTGAGAACCGAAACCAGTCCGTCCCATAAGAAGATGGCCGGAGCGATGGGAATCACATAGGTCAACAAGAAACGCTGTAGAGTCAGCCGGCCCACCACTGGCGTCAGGGCGAAAGACTGCCAGAGGGAAAACAGACCGGTCAGGATGAACATGCGCGGCGTCCGCTCAAGCAGTTCAAACACCGCGATCGGCTGTCGCTTGTGTGCGGCGTCGGCTAATAACTGCCGCGCTCCCTCCGGCTCGAAATGGTGCAGTGCCGTGAACAGCGTTCTCAGCCCGGACAGACCAAGCGGAACATCGAACGCACTGATGGAGTCGTAGCGGGCCTTGATCGCGCCGCCCCCTTCGACCTCACGCCGCCGGAACGCCTCCACATTGGGATAGAGATCCGTCAGCAAGACCTCGACCGGCTCATCCATATCTTCTGAGAGGATGCGCTGAACTTCCAGCAGAGGACCGCCCGCCCCCGCACACAGATCAATGATCTGCTTGCCGCCGGTCTTGATCAGCACCGACTTGAGATGTCCGGCGATCGCCCGATTCACTGGCCCCCGCACCTTCCGCGTCAGGAAGTATCGCAGATGATCCGTGATAAAATTGCGGAAGACGACAGGCAGCCAAGCCTGGTCTTCCCATTCAAAGAGATGACGCCGTTTCATAGACGTCCTTTTCACTTGATGGCCAGCGGCGTTATTACGTGCTCGGTGAAGACCCAGCAACAACCGCATATGGAGGTTAATACCACCCGCCCACTGTTGGCCTCAGCCGACGTGTATCAGGTAGTATCGTTCAGTATTGTGGCCCGAGTGAAGCTCGAAACACCACTCTAACAGAAATGTCACGTGGAAAATGGTTCGGTGAAAATAAAGTGAAGATATGAAACAACGGGAGGGTGGCCCCTCATCCAGTTCCCGTGTGTCCGCCCCATAGCAACTGAGCCAAATGACTTGCATCATGTTATGATGGCAATCGGCGCGATCCACTGTAGAGAGCAGATCTACCTGTTGATCGCAGAGAAGTCGCTGATAACAAAGTCCCTGCGTTTTATTGGAGCTGCGTTATGAGATCTACCAACGCCTGGGTCGCCACGGCGGCCACGCAAAAACTGGTTCGGCAGGAAATTGACCTGGGTCCCCTGGAGGCCGAAGAGGTGGAAGTACAAGTCGAAAATTGCGGCTTGTGCCATTCAGATCTTTCCATGCGAAACAATGATTGGGGCATGACAAACTATCCGGCGATATTCGGACACGAAGTCATTGGCCGGGTGAGTGCGGTCGGGTCGGAGGCGAAGGGGCTGAAGGTCGGGCAGCGCGTCGGCGTTGGCTGGACGGCTGGCAGTTGCATGCATTGCCGCCAGTGCCTGTCGGGCGATCAACACCTATGCCTGGAGGCTCGGCCGACCATCATCGGTCATCGCGGCGGGTTTGCGACGCACGTGCGTGCTCACTGGGCGTGGACACTCCCCCTGCCCGAAAACATCAACTACGCCGAAGCTGGTCCGCTGTTGTGCGGCGGCATCACGGTCTTCAATCCGCTGGTGATGTACGCCAAACCCACCAGCCGAGTTGGCATCGTGGGGATCGGGGGGCTCGGCCACATGGGCGTGAAATTCGCCGCCGCTTATGGCTGCGAAGTGACGGCCTTCACCTCCAGCGAAAGCAAGTTCGACGAGGCTCGCGACTTCGGGGCACACCATGTGGTCTCGAGCCGCGATTCAGCAGCCATTAAGAAGCTGGCCAACACTTTCGATCTGCTGATTGTGACAGTCAACGTCACGCTCGACTGGGGAGCATTGATCGGTGCACTCGCCCCGAAGGGCCGGATGCATGTTGTCGGGGCGGTAGCGGAACCGATTTCCGTCGCGGTCACGCCACTGATCTTCGGCCAGAAATGTCTCTCGGCGTCACCGACAGGGTCGCCCGTGGCGATTGAGGATATGCTCAGTTTTGCCGCCCGCCACAACATCGCACCGCAGACCGAGCATTTCCCAATGAGCCGGATCAATGACGCCTTCGAACGACTCGAGTCCGGCAAGGCCCGTTATCGAATCGTGCTCGACGCCGACTTTTAAAGACCAGCATCAGTAAGTGTTTCGTAGGCACGCTCGCCAGTGCGTGGGAATCCGGGGTGATCACCCACGTTCTGGCGAACGTGGCTACATGGCTATTTCTGCACCGCAATGATTCTTGAGGCCACGTCGATGATACGCACTAGCGCTCTGTGCCTGGGACTGACGTTATTAGCCGCCGCGACCTTTGCGGCTGACGCCCCGGTCACGATCGCGCCGTTTGTGTTTCGTGATGTCGGGGCTGAACGAGGTTTGTTCCCAGCGGCGCAGGGGATTCTGGGGCACGCGGCGGGCTGGGGCGATGTCGACGGGGATGGATTGATCGATTTGTATATCGGAACCTTTCATAAGGGTGACAGTCCCGACAATCTGTTCTTCCGCAACGCCGGCCCGAACTTTCGACTGGACGACCAGCCGCAACTGAGGATTCCGTCGCGAGCCACCGGAGCCCTGTTCGCCGATCTGGATAACGATGGTGATCTCGATCTGTATGTCTCGAGTATGCCGCAGCCGAAAAATCAGATTCCGGGTTGCTCGTTGTTTCAAAATGATGGGACCGGGAAGTTCACGAATATCTCTGATAAGAACGGCGCCTGCCCGCAGGACTTCGGTGGCCGCAGCGCGACGGTGCTCGACTTCGATGGAGACGGGCTGCTTGATCTGCTCGTTGGCGAAGATCCGTTACCCGGCTACAACGGCTCAAAGACGAAGAGCACGCGCTTGTTTCGCAACCTCGGCGACATGCAGTTCGAGGATGCCTCACGAGCTGCGGGGCTGCCGGTCGATGTACCGGGTTTGGGGGTGGCCGCTGGAGACGTCAACAATGACGGCTGGCCCGACTTTTTTGTCGCGGCTCATCACGGCGGCAATCGACTGCTGATCAACGACGGCACAGGCAAGTTTCGCGAAGCCACCGGTTCGCGCGAGACCTTTCACTGGCCCGATTCGGGTGGCGACAACATGGTCTGCGGCGTCTGTTTCGGCGACGTCAATCGCGACGGCTGGTTGGACATCGTGCTCGGTCAGCATTTCGATTCTCCGTGGGTCAAGCCGGTCGCCTCGCGAATCTATCTGCACCGCGGACTGCGCAACGGCAGCCCGGTCTACACCGATGTCACCGAGACCGTCGGACTCGTGAAGCTGCCCCTGAAGGCGCCGCACGTCGAAGTGCAGGATTTCGACAATGATGGCTGGCCCGACATCTCGGTCAGCATGGTGAAGTTCGTAGATGGGCAACCCCACCCGATCATCTTCCGCAATCAAGGGCTTACCGATGGGCTGCCGCGTTTCAAGGCCGATGCGCTGGCCGTCAATGATTTTCCCCTGGAAGTCGATCAACAACTCACACAGACCGGCAAGTTCTTCAAGAAAATGCTGGCCGACGAAAAGGTGATCTACACAGCCCCCGGGCCAACAGGCGACTTTGACAATGACGGCCGGCTGGACATGTTCCTCCCCAGCTGGTGGCCCGAGCGACGGTCTCTGCTGCTGCACAACGAGACTCGTGGAGGCAACTGGCTGCAAGTGCAATTGCAGGGACCGGTCGGAGTAAATGCGATGGGCATCGGCGCCCGGCTGAATGTGTACCCCGCCGGGCAGTTCGGCAATCGAGCCGCATTGTTAGGTTGCCGGGAAATGGCAACAGGATACGGGTACGCATCGGCCCAACCAGCCATCTCGCATTTCGGGCTGGGGGGCATCGAACGTGTCGATCTGGAAATTATCTGGCCGCACGGTAAAGGTCGCATGGAACGACGGGATGTCACGGTGAATCAACGTCTGAATCTCAAACCAACGGGAACCTCTCCATGAGTCGTCCGATTCTGATCGTCGTCGTTGGACTGTTACTAAATTTCCATTCACTACTTGCCACACCCCCCAAGTCGGAGACAAATACGAAGAAGCCGACAACCAAGGGCCCAGCCAAGCCGGACAAGGCAATCAAAGAGACCGTCACGTTTCCGCCGCAGTTGCCGGACGGCCAACGATTTCTATCGGACAGCTCGCCGAAGTTTTTGGCACCGCCTGAGACTCTGCGAGAGGGCGTGGCCATCGCCAAGACGCCGCCTACAGTCGATTTTCTGTACTATCCCGGCCAAGACTATCCGGGAAAACCCTGGTCGAACTGGGGCGACAGTCTGGCGGTGGCAGGCAAGTACTATGCCTCAATCGGCGACCATCTGGCCCCCGCCGGCAATGCATTCGTGTACGAGTATGATCCGCAAGAGAAATCGTTTCGCCAGTTGGCCAATCTGAGAGAACTACTCAATCTACCCGAGGGGCATTATATGCCGGGGAAGATTCATAGCCGATTGGACCTCGGCGACGACGGCTGGCTCTATTTTTCCACGCATCGGGGTTCCACTAAAGTCACCTCGGATGCCTATCATTACACCGGGGATTGGATCGTACGCTGTCACCCAGGCACCGGCAAAGCAGAAGTCGTCGTCCGCGGTCCTGTTCCCAAGCACTGCATCCCGACCAGCGTGCTCGATCCGAAGCGGCTGATTTATTATGGTGGAACCGCGCCGGGGACCGACGCACCCGCGAAAGGCATCCAGTTTTTGGCGTACGACGTCAACGCGAAAAAGGTCCTCTACACAGGCCCAGAAGGCCCGTACCGCTATCTCATTTTTGCCGCATCGACAGGTCGCGTGTACTATCTCGCCGGGGAAGGCGAGAAGGGACCGTTGATGCGATTTGATCCGGCAGTCAGCCAGGTTCCGGTCAAGATCGATGGCGAGATCGGCTTACGCTCGGCGACTCAAGAGACGCCGCAAGGGATCGTCTATACGATCTCATCTGGCCAGGGTCAGGGAGATGCAGTGCTGTGGTCTTTCGACACCAAAACCGAGAAACCACAACTGATCGGCTCGGCTTCTGTCGGCAGCCAGGCCTATGTAGCTTCATTGGACGCCGATCCTACCGGCCGCTATCTGTACTATGTCCCGGGTGCTCACGGCGGTAGCGAGCAGGATCACGCGGCCGTCGTGCAGTTCGACGTCCAGAAGCGAACGAAGAAAGTGATTGCCTTCCTGGGCCCACATTATCAAGAGAAGCTCGGCTGCACATTAAAGGGTACGTACAGCACCGCAGTTGATCCCAAGGGTGATAAACTCTACATCACCTGGAATGCGAGTCGATCCAGCAAAGTCTGGGATTGTTGCGCGTTGACAGTGATCCACATCCCTGAAAGTGAACGACAACTGCAATAACCGTGGCCGATGGGAATCGTCTCAAGGAACGCTTTATGGTTTATTATCGGCTACTGCTGATCGCCTTGCTCACCGCCCTCGGGTCCGCCCCCCTGTGCGCGGCGGCTGAGCGACCGCCCATCGGTTCGGAGATCAAGTCGCTGCGTTTCAAAGATATTCGCTATCTGCCACGGACTCTCGAAGATCTGGGAGAGCACAAGGCAACCGTGATTGTGTTTACCAATACGACCTGCCCTCTCGCCCAGAAATATTGGCCCAAGCTAAAGCGACTGGACGCCGAGTTCTCCAGCCAGCAAGTGCAGTTTCTGAGCATCAATTCGAGTGCGGGTGATGAGATCGCCGAGATTGCTCAGCAAGCAATTGATTTCGGTGTCGAGTTTCCCGTCGTCCGGGATACGGACGGCGGGTGTGCTAAGGCATTAGGAGTCGAACGGACGCCGGAAGCTGTCATCTTGGACAAGGGCCGACGCCTGCGCTACCGCGGACGTATCGACGATCAGCATCGCCTGGGAGGCTCTCGTACTGATGTCACCGAGGACGATCTCGTGCGGGCTCTGCGCGAAGTTCTGAACGGTGGCGAGGTCACGCGGCCGGAGACGGTCGTCGATGGTTGCAAGCTCACTCTGCCAGCACTGCCGAAGTTGGAAACTCCGGTCACTTACTACGATCATATCTCGCCGTTGATTCAGCGGCACTGCGTTGAATGTCACCGAACGAATGGCGGGGCTCCATTTGCTTTGGTGACTCTGGAAGATGCTGTATCGCACTCCGAGATGATTGCCGAAGTCGTCGCCGACCGGCGTATGCCTCCCTGGTACGGCAGTCGGTGGCAGCATTTCTTTAATGAACGCGGACTCACATCCGCCGAGCGTGACCAAATCGTCGCGTGGAACTTAACCGGCCGTACGCCGGGCGACGTCGCCAAGGCTGCACCGGCACGCAAATTTACCGACGGGCAATGGGAAATCGGCGAGCCCGACATTGTTACGACTGCCGTGTTTCCCCATAAGCTGCCGGCCGACGGGTTTGTCGATTACAAGTATGTCTTGTTGCCCTATGTGTTCACTCAAGACACGTGGATTTCGGCGGCGGAAATCTCGCCGTCAAACCCGGCGACCGTCCATCATTGCAACATGGCCTACATGACGCTCGGCGAAGAATTCCACGAACGCAACTTCATCACCGGCCGAGTCCCCGGCGGATCGGCGATGGTCCTCGATGAGGGTGTCGCACTAAAGATTCCCAAGAATTCCGTGGTCGGATTGCAGATCCATTACACGACGACAGGCAAGATCGAATCCAACCGGATGTCAGTCGGGTTTCGTTTTCCACGCGATGTCGTTCGGCGCGAATTGCACCACGCTCAAATCTCAAGATCGCGATTCGAAATCCCACCGGGCGCGGCCGCCTTTCCGCTTCAAGCCACTCAGACCCTGCCGGCCAATGCCACTGGCATCGGCATGTTTGCCCACATGCATCTACGCGGCAAGGACATGACCTTCCGAGCCCTTTACCCTGACGGCCAGCAGGAAACGTTGTTGTCGATCCCCAACTACCATTACGACTGGCAGCACGCCTATCGCTGGAAGCCGGGCACGAAGCAGTTCCCCGAGGGGACGAAAATCGAGGTCACCGCACACTTCGACAACTCGCGGTTTAACCCCTTCAATCCTGACTCAACGACGGTCGTGAAGACCGGGCCGCAAACCATCCAGGAGATGATGTTCGGGTTCTTTTTCTATACGCATGACGGTGAGGAATTGAATCTGAAAGTCGATCCCAAAACGGGACACCGGCTAGTCCCAGCAAAGCAACCGAAGTAGGAAGAGCCTGTAGGATGGCCGCCCCGGCCGTCGCATTTCAAAGGAGCCCTCACGCTATTCCGGTAATGGGGGAGGCAACGGAGACAGCAATCCAGGGGCGTCCTCAAGTTCAAAAAGATTACGTACGGCCGGTAACACTAGGTCTGGGTCCGACTGCCCGAGGGGATGCTTTTCATTCTTCAGATAACGCCGATGAACATCCCAATACCAAGCCCGCCGAGGATGGTCTCGGGGGACTTCATCCAAGATCCGTCGCTGCCAGCGCACGGCGTCTTTAAATTGGCCGCTCTCGGCATATCCAGCCGCAATGGCTTCATAAATCGGAATTCGCATTGTCGCGGGAATCGTTGACCGTTTGAGTAATTCCTCACCAGTTGTCACCGCCTGCGGCCCGTCACGAAAATCCGGGCTTTGATCCACACCGAAGATTCGTGCGAGGATGTAGTCTCTCATCGAGGCCGAGGGAAGTGTTTTAATAAAGTCAATGTCCGGCTCCAACTGACGATTCTGGATCTTAAAGAGTGTTCTAAAGAAGTGAGCACTTTCTGCTGTTAAGCCGAAACCATTCTTGTTGCCAGATGCGGTGTCTTGGGTGAGCGCTTCGCTCAGCAATTTGTCAATCGGTGGATCAGGAAGAGGAGAGGGAGACGACTTCAGGCTGGTTCTTATTGACTGCACGCCTTTCGCTGTCACCGAAATTGCGGTACCGGTCCCTCCGCGTTTCAGCGAGGCGGCCTCGAGAGCGTATAAAACTTCCTCGGCAGTCGCAGCATCGCCCGCCAGATAACGGCAGACACTCATTTTGAGTTGATATTCGCGGGCTCGAGAACTGGATTGTGACAACAGGGATTGAGAGGTTTCGAGATCTCCCCGACACGCTGCCCGGCAAGCCAAATGGAAGAAACAGTTTTCTGTAGTTTGCGTCTTGTTGGTCTCGCTACTGAGTAGTGAAAGTGCCCGAGCATCGTCACCCAGTGCCAGATAAATCGATGCCAGATCGGTATTCGTAAACTGCTTGGGCGAAGTATCCGCCATCAGAAACCGCAAATCGCTATCGGCCGCCAGCCAGTCTTGACACTTGACCGCTGCGGTTGCGCGCAAGAAGCGAACTTGCAAGTTCTCGGGATCTAGCCGCAACGCCTGATCGGCTTCCGCCCTGGAATCCGCATACCTGTTTAAGGCGAACAGTGTTTTGGCACGTTCGAATCGATACTTGGAACACCAGGGCCGTAATTCGACGATTCGATTCACATCCTCCAAGAGACTGAGACTGTCATTGAGGCTGTCATCTTGTCGTGCTCGAGCACAGTATCGAAATTGGCGAGAGTCAAAGTCATTCGGATCGAGCCGAATCGCCTCCGACAGGTCCTTCTCGGCGGCTCCCCAGTTCTTAAGCTCGAAATACAATAAGCCCCGTTGAAGCCAATACCGGGGATTCTCCGGGCATCCTTTCTGCCAGCTCGAATAAAGAGCTCGACAGGCGATAAGATCCTGATGTGACTCTACCGCATTGCCCAGTTCGTGATGTGCATCCCGGCGAATTTCCAAGGAATGTGAGTCGTACGGATCTAATCGCAACAGTTCGTCCAGAATGCGGACGACGACCTGCCATTGTTCACTCGTTTGGGCGGCATTTGAGAGAAATGTCGCCAAATAACTTTGGACAAATTTGTGATCTGGATCCAGTTCCAGAGCGATCGCCAGATAGCCCCCGGCTGTCTCGTCATCTTCAAATTCCATCGCAACTGCCACACTCAACAAGTAACCCTCGACATAAAACGGATGCCGCATCTGCAACCACTCGGCTTCACGCCAAGCTGCGTTGATATCGTGAATTTCATGGAATTGCCCCCCACGGTACACAGCAGTCTCCGGATGCCGAGGAACCAAAGCCTCCGCGGCTTCGATATCGGCGAGCGCCTGTTGTTGCCGCCCGAGCAACCGATTGGCCTGACTACGATAAAGATATAACGACCGCCGGGCAGGCCCCGCCGCGAGTTGCTGGGTGAAGCTCTCCACAGCCTGCGCGAGGGGACGCAAATCAGCGCGGGAGATCGTCACGCGTTGGCCGTCGATTGTCGTCAGTAGTCTTTCACCATCATCCCAATCGATGTGGACCACTCGACCCTGAGCCAATGAATGCACCTCGTCAGACTCAGCCCGCGTTTCAGCATCGCGAATCGTCATCAGAGGCTGATCGATCGCATAATCGAGCTCAGCGTCGAGTTCCACCCCCAACGCGGGAGCCGACAAGATGAGTGCGAGACACCCCAAGCAGAGACGCAACATGGCGATTCTTCCTTGAATCCGAGCGACGACCAGTGTACGCAACACCGACTTTTATCCCTGCGATTGGCGACTGTCAACCGCAACTCCTGCGCCGCGGCCCTCGGGGTTCCCTCGTTATTTATCAGTGATACTCCAAACGAGCAATTGACACTGGCCGGATTTCCCGTTGAAATCCATGACCCACCCGTTCACTTCGGCCGGCCTGCGCCGGGTTCTGCGCTGAGTAACAGTTGGGAGCGGAATGGGCTTGTTTTCATCGTTTAGGGCCAAATCGTATGTCGATCACGGTACGTTGTGCGTGCGGTAAGAAATATCAACTCAAGGATGACGCGGCGGGGAAGAAGTTCAAATGCAAGGAATGCTCGGAGGTCGTCAAAGTCCCCGACGAACAGATTGACGACTTGGAGGATGTCGACGAGGAGGAAGATGACTGGGACGACGGGGAGATGAAGCTGCCCGTTCGTAAGAAGAAAAAGAAGAGTTCCAAGGCGGCCTCGATGGCCAAGGGAATCGCCTGGGAGGCAGCCAAAGGGGCGCCGGTCATCTTCCTGCAGATCACAGGCATGATCTTTGGCGTCAGCGGATATATCACCGGGGGATTGTATTTGATCCTTGCGGCATTTGGGCTGATTGGTGTTAACCTTATCGTGATCGTCGGTGGAGCGACCATGGCTTTGCTGAGCTTCCTCGGTGCCAGAGGGGCCATGGGATTCGGCTTTAAGGTGTCCGGTGACACTGAGTGGAAGGGAAACGGCAGCATTATCGCCGGCATTATCGTCGTGAATTGTTGCATCGGCCTACCGGTAATCTTGATCTTCCTGGTCGGTATGGCGATGAAGTGAGCCCCTGACGCGGGCTGTTCAGCGTCAGGTTTGGCGGCCGTCCAATCAGGGTTCGGGCCGCATGCGGATCGTTTTAGGGCCAATTTGTATGTCGATCATGGTACGTTGTACGTGCGGTAAGAAATATCAGCTCAAGGATGACGCGGCGGGAAAGAAGTTCAAATGCAAGGACTGCGCGGAGGTCGTCAAAATCCCCGATAAACAGATTGACGACCTGGAGGATGCCGACGACGAGGAAGATGACGGGGACGATGGGGAGATGAATCTGCCCGCCCGCAAGCAGAGCAAGGAGAGCTCCCAAGCGGTCGTGATGGTTCAGGGGACCATCTGGGATGCGGCGAACGATGTCACTGTGACCCTCGTGTGGATCGCCGGGATCTTTATGGGGCTCCTCGGTGCCATCTTCCTGCTGTGGGCTGTGTTTTTCACGGTGCTCGGCTCAATCATGGGCCTAGTGCTGTTGAGCCCCATCGGTTTCGTGATCTTCTTCGCGTCCCTCGTGTGGGGCAGTTTCTTAACGGTGGCATGCTACCTCGGCGCTAAGGCGAGCTTCGGGCTGGGTCTCAAAATTTCTCGGGGGAACGTCTGGCGGGGGACGGGTAGCATCGTCGTGGGAATGCTGATTGTCGGATTCGTGATCTTGTGCATCTCATTGACTGCCGTCGGTATGTCGGGTGGCATGCGACGAGTCCGGCCGGGAGTTCAAATGCCGAATTTGGCGCCGCCCGAACACATTCGCCAATTCAGGCAGCTAGTGGTCGCTTGACCCTATACAGGACAGGCAGCCGATTTCACCGCGAGAATCATTGTCCGATCAGGGGTCGGGGATGAGGTGATGAAAAGGTTGAATTTGGCGGGGATAAAGCTCATCCGAGTTCATCCGAGCCACACCCAGGGAAGCCCGCAGGAGCGGGCAACCCTGGGCTATGATGCTGCATAACCCCGTTGGGGTATTTATTCAAAATCGCGACTGGAATGTGAAACAGATTTCCGACCAACCTGACTACCAAAAAACTCCAGCTTTTTCCAGTTTTCATCACCCCAGATCGTACGCCCGACCCTTTGCCATGTTGAAAAGATCGTGCATCAAGGGTTGCGGCGCGTTAAACTACACGCGGTCGAATTGCGTTTTCGCGGAATCTGCCAGATGTGATTGAGGTTTGTTGAAAAATGCCTCCTATGAATCGTTGGATTGAACAGTTTCAACGCCGCGTGCTGCTCGGGGAATTTCTGCACCGGGCGGCGGATGCGCTGGCGATTTTTCTGTTCGTGTTTGGGACCATCGTGCTGACCGTGCGCTTGGCCGTGCCGCAGTTGTGGCCGCATGTGCTGTGGCTGGCAGCGGGTGCAGTGCCCGTGGCCGCAGTGGCTTGGTGGCTGGCTTGCCAACGGCAGCAGTCGCGGCGTGAGACCATCGCCATGCTGGATCAAAAGCTGGCGGCGGGTGGGTTGCTGATGACGCTCGCCGAACGGCCTGATGAGGAATGGTCGACCCATCTGCCGACCATTCAAACGCTGTGGCAAAAGGCCCTGCCCCGCCTCTTCCCGAAACGGTTTACGTCTTATCTCGCGATGCCGCTGTTGTTTGCTGTGGCCGCCTGCTTTGTTCCACTACGTGAAGCCAAGTCGACGCCCATCGTGCCGCTGGCTGTGGCGAAGAACGCGACGGAACAGTTGGAAGAGTTGAAAGAATCGCTCGATCAAGCGGAGATCCTGAAAGAAGAAGAGAAGAAGGAATTTGAAGAGGAAGTTGCTAAGCTGCAGGAGGAGACTCAGGATACGCCGCTCACTCATGAGAACTGGGAAACGGTCGATGCGCTGACCGAGCGTCTCCAACTGCGAGTCGACGATGCGGCGGCTCTGAATTCGAAGTTCCAGGAAGCGGTGGCTCAACTGGCCAAAGCGGCCGGTGGTGACGGACCGCAACTGTCTCCCGAAGCTCAGGAGCAGTTGGAACGGGATGTCGCCGAGGCCATCGAGCAGTTGTCTAAAAAGGGAGCCACCTCGGAGAAGATCAGTCCCGGGAAACCGGGTGCTGGGAATAAATCGATGGCAGATCGACTCCAGAAGTTAATGAAGGACGGCAAGGCCAGGCTGCCCACCGATCCCAAAGAACGTCAGGAGTTGCTCGACCAATTGAAAGAGGAACTCGAAAAGGAAAAGAAGAAGCTGTCCGAGCTGCGGAAGAAGTGCAAGGCGTGCTCGAAGTGCAATGGAATGGGCGACGGGGAATGCGAGGGGCTGTCCGATCGGCCTGGCGCCAAAAAGGACGGGAAGCCGGGCCGCGGCGGTGTGACTCGTGGTCGCGGTGATGCGGACATGTCGTACGGCGACGAGGCCAGCGAAAACGGTGTGAAGTTCAAAGAGACCATCCTGCCGCCGGGTTTCGCCGACAACCCTAAGGATGAGGTCGTCGGAACCCAGCTGATTTCCCCGAACGAGGACCCCGCAGCGGTGGCCGCCAAGGGGGCTCAGCGGGTGATTGATCCTTCGTCGGGTAATGCGACGTGGAACCGCAAACTCAGCCCGAAAC
>JAQGHS010000380.1 GCA_028291605.1 Planctomycetaceae bacterium
GCCGGGCGGCGTAAGCCCCCGGATTCATCGTAACAGTGACCAACACGACGAAGAAACCGGGGGCTTACGCCGCCCGGCTCGCCTGGAACGCCGTTTATGGGGGCCAACCTGCTCTCCATTGGTATCCATTCGTCTGCATTCCAGCTATCTTTAAGCACATTGTCTGCGGATTCTTCGTTCGGGTTTCGGGAAACTGACTGTTCATGGTTGATGACCACCTATACGGTTCTGGCGATCGAAGGTATGAAAGCGACCGGTATGGATCGGACGATCCGCATGGTTTGCGAGTCACGGGACGGCCTCAAGGTTGGGGTTGCCTGTCGTGGATCTTCATCCTGTCGATGGTCGGATTTCTGGTCTACATCCGCGATGTGAAATCAGGCAAAGCCGAACATGTCGCCCCGCTCGACGACACGTCAGCCAGCATGAACGGGGTGATGGAATTTCAAAATCGCATGCGGATCGGGCTGGGGGAACTGGTTCGACAGAACAAGCCGGGTTCCGATGCCGAAATCCGAACTCTCTTCGAAGGTAATCCCGACAGTCCCGCCGATCAGGCTCAACACGCTGCCATGTGGGGTCGCGGAACCCTGGGACAACGGCTGCAATATGTGGTTTTGGGGGGCGAACTCTCAGGACCGCAGGCGGCGTTGAAACTGTTAGGCAAACTGAAATGGGACTGGGAAACGGCCAAGCTGAAGCCCAGCGCCGAGCAACTTACTGTCTATACGAGTTTGCGGAAACTCTACCAGGATTTTAAGAAGAAGAAGTTTGATGCCCCGTCGGTCGCCGATCCCGAGCGGAAGCAGCTCCTGGCCAAGCTCGGTTGGTATGGTCGATTGGCGCTGACGCCGCCGGACGCTCCCGACCGGGTCGCGCGGCAGCAAGTTCTGGCTTCACCGCTGCGACTGGTTTACTGTCTGGTCGGAATTGTCGGTTTCATTCTCACGCTGGGAGTCCTGGGAGGGCTCGGACTGGTGATGTTCGCTCTCGGGGCATCGACAGGCAACTTGCGTGTCGGCTTGCGTACAGGATCGGGTTCGAGCGGTGTCTATGCGGAAACATTCGCCATCTGGATGTTCGTATTCACGGGCGGATTATTGGCGCTCGAGTTCTGGCCCTGGGAGCGGGATCGCTTTCTGTTGAATCTTGTCGTGATGTTTGGCAGTCTGCTGGTGTTGGTGTGGCCGGTGCTGCGAGGCATTCCCTGGGTCGAAGTCCGTCAAGACCTTGGTTTGACCCGAGGCCGTGCGGGCATCCTGGAACCACTGTTCGGGCTGCCCAGTTACGCACTGATGCTACCGATGCTGGCTGTCGGTTTTGCGATTACATTTGCATTGTTGCTCGCCTGGATGGCCCAGGGCGGGGGCGGGGCTGGAGCGCCCGATTCTCCATTTGAACCACAGGAGATGATGAGTCACCCGATCGTGAATGTCGTCCTGCACGGTGGCTTCTGGATCCGAGTGCAATTGCTGCTGCTGGCTTGCGTTGCGGCTCCGATTGTCGAAGAGATCATGTTTCGCGGGGTCCTGTATCGTCACCTGCGAGATGCGACACAGGGCTGGGGCTGGATTGTCAGTTGCCTGGCGAGTGCTCTCTGGACGAGTTTTATTTTTGCCGTGATTCACCCTCAGGGAATGATCGCGGTCCCGGCACTGATGGGGATTGCTTGTGGGTGCACGCTGGCCCGTGAATGGCGAGATTCCTTATGGGCGTCCATGGTCGTGCATGCCATCAATAACAGTTTGATTTTCACGTTGCTGATGTTCGGTGCACCGTGATCTGTCCGGCGAAGTCGAATGGAATTCCGATGTTTTTTAATATTAATACCCCGAAGTCTGGTGACTTCGGCTACATCGCCCCTGTGGATTTGCCCCCGATGCGGAGTTGCCTCATGAAGCGTTGCGTACTGGCGTTGTCGCTGTCTGTTTGTCTTGCTCTTCCCGTGGCGTGGGGACAGACGGCACCTGAACCGCAGGCCAAGTTGATCGCCGAACAACTCGCCAAGCTGCAGAGTGCGGTGAAAGAGTTGAAGGCCAAGGATCCCGATCCGTATCTGCTGGCGGATGTCGAAGTGTTCGCCAAAGCGGCAGAGTGGGCGACGCGGCACCAGGAATTCTATACCCCGCAATATGCCGATCAGGCTCTTAAGGGTCTGGAGATTGGGCTGGCCCGCGCCGAGCAACTGGCGAAGGGCGAGTCTCCGTGGGATCAGCAGGCGGGGTCAATCATCCGCGGATATTACTCCACCGTTGACGGTTCCGTTCAGCCGTACGCAGTCCGTTTGCCGCCGTCGTTTATGGGCAAGGAAATGGAACGCTGGCCGCTGCAGGTCAATCTGCATGGCCGCGGCGATAAGCTCAACGAGGTCAACTTCATCAGTCAGAATACGGGCAAGCCTGTTGCGGATGAGCAATCCTGGCTGCAACTGGATGTATTCGGTCGGACCAACAACGGCTATCGCTGGGCGGGAGAGGCCGATGTCTTCGAAGCCATCAAGGCCATGCAACGTCGTTATCGCATCGACAACAAGCGGATCGTGCTCCGTGGGTTTTCGATGGGTGGAGCAGGTAGCTGGCACCTCGGACTGCACTATCCTTCCATGTGGTGTTCGGTCGGGCCGGGAGCGGGGTTTGTCGACTTCTACAAGTATCAAAAGGTGCAGGATCCGCTGGTCGCTTATCAAGATGCGACGCTCAAGATCTATGACTCGATCGACTACGTGTTGAATGCCGGCAACTTGCCCGTTTGCACCTACGGCGGGGAACTCGACGAGCAACTGGTAGCTAGCACGAGCATGGTCGAAGCGGCCAAGAAGCTGGACGTCGAAATCAAGATGTTGATCGGTCCCGGGGTCGGGCATAAGTTCGAACCGAAGACCGAAAAGGAGTTCATGGAATTCCACACCGAGAAGATGAAAGCCGGCCGAGCCAGCTACCCCGGACTGCGTAAGATTCGGTTCATCACGTACACCCCGAAATACAACCACTGTGAATGGCTGTCGGTCGAAGAACAGCTCCTGCCCTATAAGGCGACTACGGCCGAGGGGCACATCGACGCTCAAAACGTCCTACATTTGACGACGCAGAATATTGCCGTCCTGAAGATTGCTCGCGACATAGCCGACCATATCGTCATCGATGGCGACAAGCATCCCATTACCGGGGCCGCCCAGGGACTGTTGCCGTTTGTCTATTATCAAAGCACCGGTGAAGGCTGGGCCGTGCTGAGCTATGACACGTCGCTCGCCTTCAGCAAGAATCTCGATTTCCGGAAACGCAAGGATCTGCAAGGCCCCATCGACGATGCCTTTATGCAGCCATTTGTGTGCGTGCGTGGCACCGGCAAGCCGTGGTCGACCGCTCAAGCCGGTTGGGCCAACTGGTCGCTCGATCGCTTCTCGAAGGAGTTCGACAAATGGTTCCGCGGCAAAATCGAAATCATTGATGACACCGCCGTCACCGATGAGCTCATGACTCGCAAGCATTTGATTCTGTTCGGCGACCCGGGCTCCAACAGCATCCTGTCAAAGATCCACGGCCGGCTGCCGATCAAGTGGGGCGAGACCAAGCTAACGGTCAACGGCGAAGAGTACGACACCTCGACGCACGGTGTTGCCCTAATCTATCCCAACCCGCTGCAGCCGCGGCGTTACGTCGTCATCAACTCGGGGCATTCGTTCCACGAACCGCAGTTCAAAGCGTCGAATGCGCAACTGTATCCGCGTCTGGGAGACATTGCCGTTCTGAAGTTCACGGCGAACGATAATGGCTACGACGAGACGGTTGAATGGGCCGACATTTTCAATTCGAGTTGGCGACTGCCCACGAAGAAGAAGTAGACATCTTCCGTAGGATAGGCATCCTGCCTGTCCATCGCGAAGCGACAAAGCGGTGAGCCAAGAGTATGTAGCGACCTAAGTAGTAATCGTATGAAGTATGGCCTTCAGGTTTGTCACTTGAGGTGACAAAAGACAGGCAGGATGCCTATCCTACGGAAGAGTCCCCACGAAGCACTTAGCGTTGAACCTTTGCGACGCCGTGCAGGAACATGTCAACGATTTGCTCCGGGAACCCGTCACCGGATGACGGGGGCGCGAACAGGAGTTCGCGCATCATGCCGCACAGGATCACGGCGGCCATTTCCGGATCTTTGGCTGCACCACGGCCTGTGGCGTTGAGCTCTTTGATAATTCCTGAAGTCATATTCAGAAAGCGGCTGCGGCTGCCTCGCAAGGCTTCCATCTGGCCCGCCGATCCGACGTTGTCGAGCCTCTGAATGGCGGCGAAAATATGGGGGTAGCTGCGGAAGTAATCAAACACTTCCTGAACCACGACGAGGAGCTTTTCCTCGGGCTGATCTGCCGACTCGGCCCGGGCGACGGTCCGTTCGAAGAGTTGATCCATCCGTTCCAGGA
>JAQGHS010000383.1 GCA_028291605.1 Planctomycetaceae bacterium
GTCCCATTCGCTGTCTCCTTTAATTCGCTGCCAATGACGGAACAATGAGAACCGAACGGTTTTTTGGCCGCGAAAACTCTCGCTTTGCATCACATTCACAAGTATGTTGCCAATATGACAACGAAACTCACTGACGAACAGTGGAAAGATTCGCCCAATACTCCTACCTCATCGAAACAATGAACGACTCTCCCGCCCGCGACAGT
Organism: Planctomycetaceae bacterium; assembly: GCA_028291605.1. Classification (GTDB taxonomy): domain Bacteria; phylum Planctomycetota; class Planctomycetia; order Planctomycetales; family Planctomycetaceae; genus JAKFVC01. The sequence goes on from JAQGHS010000383.1 coordinate 207, forward strand.
ATTGTCGGAGTTCCACTGGTCGCCATCTCACATTCACCATACTCCGAGCCGCAGTTCATCGTAGAAGGCATCGGACCTGCGAGCTTTCGTATGCACTACCTGTCCCTCGGCAATGGCATTGTTCTCGACTTAAACGTCTCTTCCGAACTCACAACGTCCTCGATTCCAGCAAACGCGACGGCTGGCGAGACCGACGGAATCCAGCCTCAAGAACTTTTGGGCCGTCCAATTACGGCCGTGGTTCTCGATGACGTCGGCGCGATATTAGTCATCCTGGATGGGAACATCTTTCTCAAAGATGCTTGTTGGTTCGAAGGTAACCCGCTCTGGGCCGGAATCATTAGTGAGCACTTCACTCCGGAAGAGCGCGAGCAATTCACTGATTATTGGACCGGCCAGTCCGTGCGACTTGGCGACGATTGAATTCGACGCATCAACTCGGCACTTATCGTCGGGCCGCTTCTCAGTAGGACGGGCACTCTTGCCCGTCTGTGAGTTCATAGCACCAATGCAGACGGGCAAGAGTGCCCGTCCTACGAATCATCGTGGCTTAACTTGAACTACATTCCTTCAGGGATGATCAGAATTCGCCCGACTCTGGAGAGTCAGGCTACGACAACAGCAACTCCAAATCCTCTGCGGTCAGGTCGCGGATCAGATTGTTGTCGGCTTGCAGAATGGCCTCGGCGAGATCTTTCTTCTGCGACTGCAGGTTGAGGATCTTTTCCTCAACCGTGTCGCGGCAGATGAGACGATAGGCGAAGACCTGTCGCGTTTGGCCGATACGGTGGGCGCGGTCGATGGCTTGCGCTTCGACGGCGGGGTTCCACCACGGATCGAGAATAAACACGTAATCGGCTGCGGTCAGGTTTAAGCCTAATCCGCCGGCCTTCAGACTGATCAGGAAGACGCCGCAATCCGGGTCCGTTTGGAACCGCTCGACGTGCTCTTTCCGGCGACGGGTTTGACCGTCGAGGTACTCGTAGACGATGTTCCGTTTTTCCAGGGCAGGCTTGACGATCGCCAGCATGCTGGTGAACTGCGAGAAGACCAGCACCTTGTGGCCCTCGGACAACAGTTCTTCCAGATGCCAGATCAATGCGTCCAGCTTGGCGCTGCCGTCCTCTAACAACTCGGGCTTCAGCAGACCGGGGTGACAGGCTGCCTGTCGCAGACGGAGCAGGGCTTCCAGGACGTGGATCTTGGATTTGGCCAAGCCTTCGCGCTGAACCAAGCCCAACAGAGAGACCCGGTAGTGCTCTCGCAATTCCTGGTACATCTGCGTTTGAGCATCGCCCATCTTGCAGTAGATTGTCTGTTCCAGTCGATCGGGCAGTTCCTTGGCCACTTCCTTCTTCGTACGGCGCAGGATGAACGGCTTTAAGGCTCGCGAGAGCAGTTGACGCGAATCGGCGTCGGCGGCTTCGGTGGTTTCTGGCTTGAAGACAGTGGCTCGGCCCAGCATGCCGGGATTCAGGAATTCGAAGATCGACCACAGGTCGCCTAAGTGGTTTTCGATCGGCGTACCGCTCAGGGCGAGACGGTGCTGCGCATGCAACAGGCGTGAGGCCTTCGCTACTTGCGAGCGGTTGTTCTTGATGGCCTGGGCTTCGTCCAGCACGACGTAATCGAAGTGAACGTCCTTCAGATGCAGGATGTCACGTCGCAATGTGCCGTAGGTCGTCAGGATCAAATCGAACTGCGTGAAATCCGCACGCAGCTTGGCCCGTTCCAGACCCGTGTATTCGAGAATCTTTAAATGGGGCACGAAGCTTTTGCACTCGTTGTGCCAGTTGAAAATCAACGATTTGGGGACCACGACCAGCGACGGCCGGTGCTCGCCACGTTGGGCTACGCGTTCGTGGATCAAGGCCAGCAGTTGGACCGTCTTACCGAGACCCATATCGTCCGCGAGACAGCCGCCGAAGCTGAATTCCTGCAGGAATCGCAGCCAGCCCACACCGTCGCGTTGATAGTCGCGCAGTTTCCCGACGAACCCTTCTGGTTCGTCAACAATGTTGATGCCTTGGAAACCGTGCAATCGCTCGCGCAGTTTTTCGAAGGGCTCGTCGTAGGTCACCGATTCCTGAGCCGCGAGCAATGCGTCCAGGATGCCGACTTGGTTCTTTCCGAAGCGGACGTAGTCGTCTTGAGACACGCCCAATCCGGCCAGCAAGCTGTACTGCTGGAACCATTCTTCCGGCAAGATTCCCAGCGAACCGTCATCCAGGCGGACGGTGGTATCACCGCGGGAGAGGGCGGAGAGGAGTTCCGGGAAGGGAATCGTGCGGCCATCGAAATCAACGCGGGCATGCAATTCGAACCAGTCGATGTTCGACTTCACCTGGAATTGCATGTGGCCCGCTTGACGAACCTGCTTGCCTTCAGCACGGACCTGCCAGCCCAGATCGACCAGCCGGCGCACGGCCGGCCCGAGGAACTTGGCGGGGATTTCGACATCGGTCCGCGGACGTTGCGGATCGACGACGCGTTTGAATCCCAATTCGGTCAGCGCATCCCAAGCCTGATCTTCGATGTCGCGGTTACGGGGTACACAGCGGCCGATTGTTCGCTGGACGATGGCACCTTGCGGACTGGTTCCGCGCACCATCAGACCGTCGTAATCAAAGTTGATTTCACCCTGCAGACGTTCCTTCTGCCAGCGGAAGCTTTTGGGGGATTGAATCGACAGGTTCGGAACCGGATCGCAAATGTGCTCAGTGAGCTGCAACTGCGGGGGCAGTTCCAATTTGGGCAAGGCCGGCATGTCCAGCAAGCGGTCGACAAATTCCTCTTCTTCACCTGGTGGGATCGTGAGCGGCTCGGCACGGCGCAGCAATTTCACCCAATCAAACGCACCGTTATCGCGCAGCGGGTCGATCGTATCTTCGGTGATGACAAACCCACCCGGCACGAGTAGCAGGGTGTCGTTCATCCCCAGCGACTCTTCATCGCGGCGCAAGCGGCCTTCGAGAGTCCACTTCTGTTCTTCGGACGAGAACACCACCGCGAGGGTCAAATCCCACGGTGTGCCGCCGTTCCACTTGAGCGGTGTCCCCAGGCTGCCTTCTTCGGCGCTGACCAATTGCACGCGACCCGTTTCGCACATCAA
>JAQGHS010000386.1 GCA_028291605.1 Planctomycetaceae bacterium
AATTGTCCGATTGTCGGGGCGTGCTTCCCGCAAGAGGTGTTCCAGCTCGCCCGGTTCATGATGAATGGCCTGCGGTCGTACATTCTGCGCGACGAAGTGGGCGACTTCTTGTTCCTGATCCATGTGACATTGGAGAATACCGTTGCGGCCGTGAAGGCCGAGCGGGAACAGAAGATTGTCGAAAAGTTGCGGGAAGAGATCGATTCGGTCCGCAAGATCCAGGAAACATTCATCCCGAAGAATCTGGAAGCTCCAGCCGGTTATCGAGTGGCAGCACGCTATGAGCCGTCCCAGATTCAGGTGGTGGGTGGAGCTCCGGTCGTGCTGGCGGGGGGCGATTACTACGACGTCTTCCGAATTAACGACAAGACGCTGGTCTTGCTGGTCGGCGATGCGTCGGGGCACGGAATGAAGGCCTGCATGTCGATCATGATCATGCACACGCTGGTCCGCATGATTCGCAGCACGCTCTATATGGATACTGCAGCATTCGTGGCCGAAATCAACAAGCATCTGTGTTCGCAGACCATCGTGCAGCAGGAAGGGGGATTCATCACCCTGTTATACGGGGTGCTCAACAAAGAGACGAACGAATTCCAATGGACGTCAGCCGGACATCCCATGCCGTTGCTGCACGACATTCAACAGGAATGCATCCAGCAAATCGGCGACCACGAGAAGTCGGGTCTGCCGCTGGGCGTGTGTGATGATGCTGAGTACGAAACGTGCTCATTCATCCTGCCACCGCAAAGTAAGCTGCTGCTGTTTACCGATGGCCTGGTCGAGGCTTTCCCGACACATCAGACCGAGGGACACTGCGAATTCGGCATCCAGGGAGTTTTTACTACGATGTACCGCTCGACCGAATTCGGGCCTAAAGAGACGCTCGAGGCTCTCTTCGACGCGTCGCACGCCTTCACGGATGGCTCCGGTCGCCACGATGACACGTCGATCGTCGTGCTGCAGCGCGATTAATCGTAGCCCGACTCAGAGAGTCGGGCTACGAAACACCAACAGCCGGGTTTCCCCGGCTGTGATGTGTGAATTAATTGTTGACCAGAAGTGATCCGTTATGCCGTAGCATCGCCGATCCCCTTGATCGCTGTTTTCGTGGTATCAAACAAACCGTCATTGCTGAAACCGACCATCCAGGTTTTTCCAGAACTGAAAATCTGATCGCGTGCAGAGTCATCGTTGACTGTTGGTGCGGCACTGAAGTTATCGATCAGGATGTCGGCGTCGGGACCCACACCGGTCTCGCTCAGCAGTGTGATGCGATCTTCCAGGCTCAGGTTCGAATTCCAGGCATCGCGAATCAGCCCCAGCGAAACTTCGTCTGTGTCGAAATCGGTTCCGCTGCCAATCAACATATCGCCATTGTCGCCGGTGATATAATCAGCACCCTGACCGCCGATGACGATATCGCGACCCGTTCCAGCGCGAAGTTCATCGGGAGAAGAACCGCCCACGAGCAGATCATTCCCGCCGCCTCCATTGAGCGAGTTACTGCCGTCGCCGCCGAAGATCTGGTCGTCGCCGTCACGCCCGATGATCGAATCATTTCCGGCGCCGCCGTGGATGATGTCGTCGCCTTTACCACCCTTGATCTCGTCGTTGCCGTCGCCGCCATTGATCGTCGCATTGGGGGCCACATCCGACCAGATCAAGATGCGGTCGTTTCCGGCCCCACCTTCGATTTTGATACCGTTCGTCACCACGAACGATCCCTTGTCTTCATAGTTCATATACAGATGAACGTTGCCACTTTTCTTGTCTCGAATGATTTTGATGACGTCGTCAGTGGCATCGCCGACAATGTTCAGAGTCCCGTTGACGAGGTCGATTCCCTGGATATTGACCTGTTTGGTCACGACATCGCTTGCGCCACCGTCCTGATCAACAGCCTTCACCTTAACCTGGACGGGGCCAGCCTTGGTGAAGGTGTGGGTGACCGTTTGCGTAGATGTTCCGGTCACAGTCTGGTCGAAGGTGCCATCGCCGTCCCAGTCGATCTTCCAGGTAAAGCCTGCAGTTTGATCGGCAGTCGACGGATCGGTCGCGCCGAGCGTAAACGTCAGTACGTCACCTTTGGCCCCTGTATCCGGACCGGTAATCGTGGCGACCGGGGGTGCATTGGTAAAAGTGAAGAGAGTCGGGTCAGAAATCACCACATGACCATGTCCGTCATCGACACGCACCTTGATATTGAATGTCGCGGTACCGTTGTTAATACCGAGAGCATTCAACTGCGCTTTGGTCAGCGTCGGATTCACGCCAGTCGCGTCGCCGAATGTTCCGTCGCCGTTGATATCCCAACTGTAGGTCAGCGTGTCGTTGTCGGCATCGGTGGTACCGGCGGCAGTCACTGTCAGACTGCCACCTTCCGTCACCGTGTACGGACCGCCGGCATTGGCGACAGGTGGGACGTTCGTGGCAGTCGAGGTTACCGTCAACGTGATCTTCTGAGTATCGTAATTGTTACGAGCGTCGAGACCGCTGGAATTCGCATGAGTCGTGCTGTCACGCACGGCGATCAGCATGTCGATCGAGCCAATGAAGCCGTTATCGGGCGTAAAGGTGACCAGAGATGTCGCCGGTGTCGTGCCGTTGGACTGTGTCGTCTGGATGGAAATCGTGCCGTGCAGGGGATTGGTGGCACTACTGAGCGCCGACGAGTTACTGCTGGCGCTGGTGGGATCCTTGACCAGGAAGGTCAGGTTATCGCTTTCCAGATCAATCCCTGTCACCGTGAACGAGATCGGGGTATTGACGGCAGTGCTGATGTTTTGAATCGGACCCAGGAACGGTCGATCATTGATCGTGTCAGAAACTCCGGTCGCAATGAAGTTCTTGACGGCCGCAGGACCCGTCGCGCCCGTTGCTGAGACCGTAACCGTTGACGATCCCGTAAAGCCGTTCGCGGCACTGATCTTCAAGACGCCGTGGGTGGTATCGGTGAAGACCTGCACGTTGGACATGACGACCGGCGTCACGGGAGAAGAGGTCTCGGATCCATTGGACTGGACGGGGGTCGTCATGATCTTGTTGAACGTATCGAAACCGCTCGTCAAGATACCGAAAATGGTGTGATTGAAGTTCAAACTGCGCGGCATCGAATCCAGCGTCAGATCATCATCGGTGATGAAGAACTGGGAATCGCCCGTGTCATCGCCTGAGTTCGCCATCGCCAGCAAGCCTTCGCTGGTAAAGGTCAGGCCCTTGCTGAACTCATCATCGATCTTGACTCCCGATCCACCGGTACCGTTGCCGTTGGGATCGCCCCCTTGAGCCACGAAACCGTTCAAGATGCGGTGGAAGTCGAGACCGTTGTAAAAGCCCTGCTGGACCAGCGTGATGATTCTGGCGGTGGTCACCGGGGACAAATCTTCAAACAGGCGGAAGGTCAACGTACCACTGAAGTCCTGCCCGTTCACATCTTTCCCGCTGACCGTCATGCTGATACTGCGTCCGCCTTGCAGGATCGTCGCGCTGACGTTCGCATTGGCGCTACTGGCGGTATATGTGATCGGTGAGTTGTTGCTGTCGGTCCCGGGCAACGCCACATACAGATCCTGTCCGCCGATGAAATTGGCGTTCGCCAGGTTCGGCAGCGAGGCATCCATCACGACGCGTTCTTCGAGCGATTCACACTGGACCGTCACATCATGAGTGGCCAGGGTTTCTCGCAAATTGCGCTTGCGAGGACTCCCGCCAAACGCTCCACGGATCCAGTTCGTGAGGGGATTATTCATGAGTCGCGGTAATTCCTAGTCTGTGGCGCTTACGAAGTTCCGCAGTCCGCCCGTGGGGGAGCAGACTGAGCAGGAGCTGTCACCTGTTGGAATAATCGGCACAACGAGCAAACTCGCTGCAGGCAACTTATCCTGACAGGTTTATTTTAGGAGGAAGCTAACGAGGTGGGGGCACGGCCAGAAGGGTTTTGGGAAGGGATGTGAGTCTTATCAGAAACGCTGGAAAGACGAAAGAGGAATTATTCGCCATTTTCGTTCAACGGTTCTTTCGACATAAGTCCATTCTTGTCATGTGTTTCTGGAATCTTAATTAGTTCGCCTGGCCCGGGCAGATCAAGATGCTTCGTGTCCTCACCAAAGTTCGTCTGATTCGGACGCAGTAGCGGGGACTTTAGTTCCCTCGTCCGCGAGCATCACGCAAGATTGACCGGTTGGGGAATATGTCGTGGGACGATTTGATGAAAAACGGACAGCCCAGCGACGGACTACCGCACCAACGCCACTCGTAAGTCCATGACATTGGTATGAGTCGGACCGGTCTTGATTAAGCCGGCACAAGGCTCGAAGAACGAGTAGGCATCACAAGCATCAAGATATGTTTGCGGATCGAGTCCCAGGGCGATCGCCCCGGCACGCACCTCGTTGTCGAGGTAAGCCCCCGCGGCATCCGTGGGACCGTCTTCTCCGTCGGTGCCTCCCGAAAGAATGGCTGTGTGAGTGAGATCCGCGTCGCGCAGCTCGATGAGTGCCGACAGCACCAACTGCTGATTGCGCCCACCTTTCCGCGGCCGATTGATCGGAGTCAGATGGACGATCGGCTCACCTCCACTCAGGAAGCAAACCGGCCGAGTCCGCGCGGTGGCAGTCAGCTCATTCAGACATCGCCGGGCCAGATCTCGCCCCACTGCATTCGCTTCACCCTGATTGTCCGAGCCCAGCGATCGCACTTCATAACCCAACTGGACGGCCTTTTCAGCGGCGGCTTGTAACGCCACCGCGTTGTTGCCAATCACGACATTCTTAATCGCATCCGAGACCGGTGGCGCCGCGACCCAGCTTTGGGCGGCCTGCTGCAAGACATCAAACACAGTTTGCGGTACTTGAGGGGGTGCGGCGTGGAATTTGTTGAGAATCTCGAGTGCCAATTGCGGCGACGACGTATCCAGAATGGTGGGCCCCGAGGCGATGATATCCAGGGGATCTCCCACCACATCCGAAATGATCAACGAGATTAACCGCCCTTGCCGACACGCTCGTGCCAGCCCGCCACCTTTTACGCGAGAGAGGCGCTTTCTCACCGTATTCAATTCGTTGATCGTCGCGCCGGACGACATCAAAAATCGCGTGACGGCTTGTTTATCCGAGAGCGAAATACCGGCGACAGGAGCGGGCAATAACGCGCTGCCCCCTCCACTCAAGAGGACCAGGCAGAGATCCCGTGGCTGCA
>JAQGHS010000388.1 GCA_028291605.1 Planctomycetaceae bacterium
GGTGATACGACTGCGAGCTTCAGTAATATCTCGACGACGATGCTGTGCCATGCGGTGTTCCATGCCACCAGAACCGTGGAACAATATCGGGCGGTCGTGTCGGCGGCGAATGATTACGTCGATCGAGCTGGCGGTGTCCCCGCGTTGCGTCGCCGATATGGCCGGGACAAGACCTTTTCGATCCCGATTCTGACGCACTGTGCTTTGGCCGGATTGGTTGACTGGCGTGAGGTCTCCGCGTTGCCGTTCGAACTCGCTTGTATCCCGCATCAATTCTACAAATGGGTGCAATTGCCCGTGGTGAGCTATGCGTTGCCGGCCTTGATTGCGATTGGCCAATGCCGCTTTCACCATCGACCTACGCGTAATCCGCTGCTGAGAATGATTCGCAAGGCCTCGATCGCACCCAGTTTGCGGTTGTTACAGAAAATCCAACCGACGACCGGTGGGTTCCTCGAAGCGGCGCCGCTGACCAGTTTTGTCACCATGAGTCTCGCGAGTATCGGTCAGGCGCAGCACCCCGTGGTGCAACAGGGGATTCGATTTCTGGTTGATTCCGTCCGGCCAGACGGGAGTTGGCCGATTGACACCAACCTCGCCACGTGGGTCACCACGTTGTCGGTCAATGCCTTGGAGCCCGACCTGCCAGAAGGTTCGCGTGAGGCTTTGCGCGGCTTCTTATCGCGGCAGCAGTATCGCACCGTCCATCCTTATACCCAGGCGGAACCTGGCGGGTGGGCCTGGACCGACTTAAGCGGCGGAGTTCCTGATGCGGACGATACTCCGGGAGCCTTGTTGGCGACGATGAACCTGGCGGGACAGAATACATCCGCCGACCTGGATGAGAGTTTGCGAAATGGCATTCGGTGGCTGCTGGATCTTCAAAATAGGGACGGAGGCTGGCCGACCTTTTGCCGCGGTTGGGGAACGCTCCCCTTCGATCGCAGTGCTCCAGACCTGACTGCCCACGCGCTGCGAGCCATCTTCTCCTGGCACGGGCGAGACTCGAAGGACCCCGCGGATCTGGCGCTGCGGTCCAGAAGTGACAAAGCCGTGGCCGCAGGGTTTCGCTATCTTTCGAAGACTCAACGGAAAGACGGTTCCTGGCTGCCTCTGTGGTTTGGAAATCAGCACCATCCCGACGATGAAAATGCCACCTACGGAACGGCGCGAGTCCTCGCCGCCTACCGCGACACCGACCGCAAACACGATCTGGAATACCAGCGCGGGTTGAAATGGCTGGTTGAAAATCAAAATGACGACGGCAGTTGGAGCGGCTCGAAAGGACTGCCTCCCAGTGTCGAAGAGACGTCTCTCGCCTTGGAAATTGTCGTGTCGGCCAATCCCGACTCGCTGGCGGCACAGCGCGGCTTGGAGTGGTTGTTGACACGAATTGAGTCCGGAACCGTGCATCAACAATCGCCGATCGGTTTCTATTTTGCGAAATTGTGGTATTCTGAGAAGCTCTACCCGCTGTGCTTCGCCATCCAGGCGATGCGTCGAGCAGTAGCGATGTGTTTGGACGGCAGACTGTAACTGCCTGAGAGATCCGGCCACTGTAGTTAAATGCTTACGGCTATTGCGTCTCGAAGGCCGGGCATTAGCGAGTTTGCTGGAATCTGGGTTGAGTTTGGTCGTTGAGCGAAATAACTTGGTGTTTGTCAGGTAACTTGACCTCTGACACCTTGTCAAACAGGGGATTACCCCCCATGATTCGATCCGTATCGTCGGGGACCAATTCCCTGTGATCCTGGAATCAGCACTGAAATACAGCAGAAGGAACTCACCTTGTCCCTGACTGCGAGCGAACGAGACGAAGACGACATCGCCGTGGCGACCGATACTGCAATAACGGATGACGACGAAGCACCCCTTCGCCGCCGTGAACGACGCAGTACCAGTCATCTCAAAGCGGTGCCCGAAACGCTTCCCCAGCGCGAACAATTCAAAGTCGCCGCCGAGCGTTACGCTGTCAGCATCGACAAGTCGAAGCCATTCACCAAAGACCAGCTCGAAGGTCATGGCCGGCGGTTATTGGCCGACATGAACCAGCCCGAGAAGTTTCTCGGGTTCGCAATGGTGCTGATCGGCAACTTCTTCTGGAAGCAGCAATTCATTGCAATTCCGTTTGAGCGCCGAATGCTGCTTTTGCCCCATTGCCTGAAGCATGCCGAAGGTTGCCCCGCCGACTACGACGAATTCGGTCTCGATTGCGAAAAATGCGGTGCCTGCTCGATCGCCGACTACAAGGTCCGGGCTGAGCAGTTGGGATACAAGGTGCTGGTTGCTGAAGGCTCGCCGATTGTTTTGAAGATCATCGTTTCGGGCCATATCGACGGCATTCTGGGTGTTTCCTGCCTGAATGTGCTCGAGAAAGCCATCGACAAGGTCTTGATCGCCGGCGTTCCGTCGTATGCGATTCCTCTCCACTCGGGCGACTGCAAGAATACCTCACTGGACGAGTCCTGGGTCTGGGACGTGCTGGAAAAGTACGAGCCGCTGCCCAATCCGGCCACCTCCAGCTATGTACCGCTGATGCGGTCGTCGAACGAACTTTTCGACAAGCATTTTGCCGAGTTGCTGCCCCCGATTCGGACCAAGAATCTCGGATCGCAGCCCCCTTCGCCACTCGCCTCAACCGAAGCCGCTGGCTACGACTGGATGGCACATGGCGGGAAACGATTCCGCCCCTTTATCACTCTGGCGGCTTATGACGCGGTCACCGGCGCCGTCGGTCTGCAGGGTGGCCCGAGTGGTGAGGTGCTCCGCTTTTCCAATGGAGTCAGCCGCGTGGCAATGGCCATTGAGGCCTTCCATAAAGCGTCCTTGGTTCACGACGACATTCAAGATGGCGACATGTATCGCTACGGTCGCGAGACCCTGCACCGTCAGCACGGTGTTGGTCAAGCGATCAACATTGGCGACTACCTGATCGGTCTGGGTTATCGCCTGGTGACGTCCGCCCGCAGTGACATTGGAGCGGAAGCTGCTGCCGACATCGTCGATCGGATGGCTGCCGCGCACCTTAAGCTGTGCGATGGCCAGGGGGCCGAGATGGCTTGGCTGGCGGCTCCGCAACAACATCTGACCCCGTTGGATGCCCTGCAGATCTACGCCTTGAAGACATCGCCGGCATTCGAAGCCGCATTGTACGCTGGACTTCGCATGGCGGGTCCCGTGGCGGCCTACGAAGAAATGGTGCCGCAGTT
>JAQGHS010000393.1 GCA_028291605.1 Planctomycetaceae bacterium
CTATCCCGACGACACAGACCTGGTGAATGCCTACCACGCTCTGGAACTGGCCATCGAACGCGATGCCTGCGCCCCAACCGATGCGATCTTCACCAGTTCACCGCTGCCCAAGAATCGAATGAAGGTCTGCTTGGCATTGTTTGAGTCAAAGGGAGTCATACTGCAAGAAAAGCGGGGGCGCTATCGCTTGCTGCGGTCAGGGCTGACCCGCGATCAGCTCGAAGGCATTAGTCAGAGTGCTCGTTTGCGTTCCGAACGTTCGAAAATCCGACAACAACAGATGAGGGAGTTCTCTGGAACAACGCGATGCCGTTGGGACTTCGTGCTCGGCTATTTCGACGACACTAGTCTGGCCGACAGGCGCTGCGGTCACTGCGACAATCGCGCTAATCACTCGGTCGATCTTAAGAATACCGGCGATCGCTGAATGTGAGGTCGGCGCTCACGGCGTTCGGTGGCGCATTGACTAGCTTCCATCGGATGAGAGTAAGACACGAACAATCTGCACACCCTTCTCAACCCGAATTTCGATAACGTGCGGTTTAGCGGGTTTCTTAACGACGCCGATCTCACCACTCCGTTCTTTGTATGCGGACTGAACCATCTCCGGATCCTCGATATTCGCATTAAGCCTTAACTGTTCCCTGAGATCCGCTTCTGAAATATGTGATCGGCGCAGATTGTCCCACTGGATCTTCCCATCTGAGACCAATTGGAATTCATGACCTTTGATCAGTCGACCCCAGCGATGGGACTGGCTACCCAGTTTGGATAGAAACCAATGCAGCGCGACGAGAGTGACTACCGCGACAGCGGCGCTCGACAGTGAACTTGCGCCGCTGATTCCGCGGCTCAACACTGCGCCAAGCATAAATCCGAGCAATACGTCCATTGCACTGGCGCGACTCAGCAGCCGACTCTTGCCAATCCGAATGACGAACAAGCCCATTAAGTAAACGACGACACTTCTGGCGGCGATCTGGCCTAGTCCCAATGGAGATGCGGGATTATTCGGGCCAAAAACGATTTCCAGGACCTTCAAGAGACTCATTTCGACGGTGCTTTCTCGGCGAGTGCAATCCCCTGGTCTAGTAGTTTTTTTGCCTGCGTTGGCCCCCGATGGCCGAGCAACTTAAATTCCTTGCCGCGCATTTGGTTGTAGGATACAAAGAAGTGTTCCAGTTCCTTGAGTAACTCGGGATCGACTTCCTTTAGCGTCTTCAAGTTCTGATCGTTATGCGCTTCGACCGCGACGGCTACTAGGCGATCGTTACGCTCTTTTTTGCCACCCTCGGCTTGCTCCGCTTCGATCACCCCGATCAGCCGGGAGAGCACTCGACAGCCGGGAAATGCCGGGCAGTCCATCATCAATAAAATGTCCAGCGGATCACCATCATCCCCAAGTGTTCCCGGCACAAATCCAAAATCATAGGGGAACACCGCTCCCGCAGGCAAAACTGAGCCCAGCGTGAAAAGACCCAGTTCCGGTTCGAATTTGAATTTGTTTCGAGAGCCTCTGGGTGTTTCGATGATGACATTGACCGACTTGGTTTCAGCATCGAACGCGGGCAATGATATGATCGGAGATCGTGACATAAGGTTTCCATTTCGGTTGCCAAATGAAAGTGACACATTATCCCGTCTTAGTTCGTGACGGCTTCTTGGGTGCAGCGGTTCGGCGTGCAGTTGTCTTGAGTGGGACGCTGATCTTCTCTGCCTGTTTTTTACCGGGCAATTTCACCGCTTTGACGCTTCGCTGAAGTGCATCCATGAAGTTGATGACGTCAGGCTGGGATGATTGAGGTACGGCCACCTTATTGCCCTTGAGCTTCGCCTCGATCAATGTGCGCAGCCGCGTCGAATAATCGTCTGCATACTGGCTGGGATCGAACTCTGCTTGCTGCATCTGTTCGATCAATGACTTCGCGAGCTTAACCTCTTGCGCTGCCACCGCGACGCTGGGCACGTCTGCTGTAAACTCAACTGCAGGCCGTACTTCACCTTGATAATGTAAGACATCCACGACAATCAACTTGTCGGCAGCTCTTAATCGCACTAAACGCTGCTTGCGTGAAATCACCATCTCTCCAATCCCGTGCAGATGGGATTGGCGCAGTGCCTCGTTGATGAGGGAGTACGGTTTCTGCCCGACGCGTCCATCCGGAATGAGGTAGTAAGTCTGTCCCGCGCCATACTCCGGATCAATGCTATCAGGTGGCACGAAGCATTCGATCGTCAGGGACCTTTCAAGGTCTGAGGCGATCGCCGACAGTTCGTCTTTCTCGATGACGATATATTGCCCCTTCGCGTATTCGTAACCGGAAACAATCTCCGACATGGGCACTTCCCCGTGTATCGGGCAGAATTTCTTGTACTGGATTCGATTTTTGCAAGGCTTGTGAAGCTGGTTGAAATTGATTTCCGAGCTATCGGTACCCGCAGCTGCCGTGAATGCCTGGACCGGAACAGATGCCAAGCTGATCTTGAGATGACCCTTCCAAGAGGCGTGCATCGCCATGTCATTCCTCCAAGGATAGGACTGAATATGCCAATCCCTTGTTGAAATGCGCCTCCGTGTAGAACCGCTCCGTCGTGGGCGGGAAAGTTAACGGTACGCAAGCGTCATACCACAACGTCATTTTCCAAAACTCTTTTTCCAGCGGGTCGGGAATGGCAGCGATCAGGGGTTGCAAGGGTGACGCGCGAGCAATTTGGCGGGTGGTCGATCATGAACGTCGTTTAGAAATCATGGGCTGCAAACTGATCAGGCAATCGGAACGTGAACGTTCTCAACCCGCGGCGCTCACGCAATTTCGGGAACGTCATTTGCGAAGCTGACCAAGGGCTGAAACACTCCTGCAACACGGGGCGGATATCGTGGCGCTTGCTGAGTATCAACGAAAACGACATTTCAATAAGACTCCCGAACCGGAGGCGAAACTCGCTACACGGAGCGGTTGGTCATACGTCATCCAAAAGCATGCCGCATCACACTTGCACTACGACTTTCGTCTGGAACTTGATGGCGTACTGAAGAGTTGGGCTGTTCCGAAGGGGCCCAGCCTCGACCCGTCTGTCAAGCGTCTGGCCATGCAGGTAGAGGACCATCCTGTCGAGTACGGAGGGTTCGAAGGGATCATTCCAGAAGGCGAGTATGGCGGCGGTACAGTGATGTTGTGGGACACTGGCAGTTGGGAGCCGGTCGGAGATCCAGAAGACGGTTATCGCCAAGGGAAGCTCAAGTTCCAACTCCATGGCGAGAAACTGGCTGGCGGTTGGAGTCTGATCAGAACTCATCTGGGCGAGTCCAGCAAGCACCCCCAATGGTTGTTGATCAAAGAGCAAGACGAACAAGCCGAACCGGCCTCAAAGGGGGACGTTCTGCCGAGATCGCCGCTGAGTGTTGTTTCCGGACGAGACCTGGATGAGATTGCCGCCTCCAGCGACAAGATTTGGTCGTCGAAACCCAAGTCAAGAACACAGAAAGCCGCAAGCAAAGCGCCTACGCAAGCTCCGACTCAGCCAACGGTCAAGAAGGCAAGCGTCAAACCGGATCGCTCAAGCAGCGCGGGCGCTAAGAAATCGAGTCGCAAAAAGGTCGCCAGAGAGCCCGCAGAGAAAGAAGTTCATGACCAGGCGGACTATGACCCCGGCGCTGAAAAGTTTGTGGGTGTTCGTCTCACGCACCCTGATAAGCTGCTGTACCCGGAAGAGAAAATTACCAAGCTCGAACTGGCGTCGTATTATCGCGGTATTGCACAGTGGATCCTGCCGCACATCAAGCATCGCCCACTGGTGTTAGTCCGATGTCCTGATGGTCTTGGTAAAGAGAGCTTTTATCAAAAGCACCCCGGCATCGGTACCCCGGACACGTTCCGGCAGATTCCAATCCGAGAATCCAACAAAACGGAGAATTATGTCCTAATTGATGACGTTGGCGGATTAATCTCGCTGGCCCAAATTGGCGCGCTGGAAGTGCATGCTTGGGGCTCACAAGAGGACAAGCTGGAACGTCCTGATCGATTGATTTTCGATTTGGATCCGAGTCCCGAAGTAACGTGGGCTCGGGTCGTTGAGAGTGCGAGAGAAATTCGCAAGTTTCTGGATGAATTGGGCCTAGCAAGCTTCGTCAAAACAACCGGCGGTAAGGGGCTCCATTTGGTCGTCCCGATCGAGCGACGACACGACTGGGACGAGGCCAAAGCCTTTTGCAAAGCCGTGGCAGACGCGATCGTGGCGGTTGCACCTCAGCAATATACGTCGAACATGTCCAAAGCGGCCAGAACGAACAAGATCTTCTTGGATTATTTGCGTAACGGTCGGGGCGCGACGGCGATTGTTCCATTCTCACCACGCGCACGTCCGGGCGCCCCCGTCTCGATGCCCCTGGCATGGGACGAACTGTCGTCAGAGATCCGCTCCGACCATTTCACGATCCGTAACGCGATGGCTCGGCTGTTAAAGCTCCCTGATGATCCATGGAAGGAGCTGACCGCAGTTAGACAGAGCCTATCAACACCGATCAAGACTCTGAAAAAGCTGGGGGTTCTCAGCTAAACACGTCACATCAATCTCATTAACAGGAGTTCGTCTCATGGCTGCCAAGAAAACATCTTCAGGGCGAGCGGCAAGTAGTGCAAAACGCGAATTGATCGATACAGGAAGCGACAAGCGCTACGTTCGCCGCGATGAAGCTGGACAATTCGCCGAGAGTGATGACGTGGGGCGTTCTTTGACTCAGGATCGACGCACAAAAGCCAAGGCGGTCGCCAAGAAGGGTCAGGGCGACAAAGGTGATCACGCGGCGAAGTAGAGATCGCCTGTGAGGATGACGGGGGCAGTGGCGACTGCGAAGTTCGCGATGGGCTGCGGAACGATTCGTTTGTGACTTGAGGCGGTGGACCTATGACACTTGAGATCAAACCTCCCTTATTAACGATGGAAGCGCGGCCGGTTGCCGCTCCACCCACTGGCGACGAGTGGCAGTACGAGCCGAAATGGGATGGCTTTCGCTGTTTGATCTTCAAAGACGGCGTCGATGTTTATTTGCAGTCCAAATCAGGCCAGCCGCTCGCTCGCTATTTTCCGGATATTGTCGATAGGCTGAAGCAACTGGTGGCCAAGCAATTTGCGATTGATAGTGAGATCGTAGTACCGATCGCCGGACGACTGTCTTTCGATGATCTTTTGATGCGTGTTCATCCTGCTGCTAGCCGGGTGCAGAAACTTGCCAATGAGCACCCGGCGATGCTCATTGTCTTTGACTTACTCGCCGACATTCGCGGCAAATCGCTTTTGGAAATGCCTCTCAAGAATCGTCGTGCAAAACTTAACAAGTTTGCGGAGACGCAGTTTGCAACAGATTCCATGATCCGACTGTCACCCGCAACGACCGACATCACCGCGGCCCGGAAGTGGTTCGCAACGAAAGGAGTCAACCTGGATGGAATCGTTGCCAAACGCCTTGACTTGCCGTATTGTTCTGGCAACCGCGACGGCATGCAAAAAATCAAGCATCGTCAGACCGCAGACTGTGTGGTAGCCGGGTTCCGTTATTTAAAAGGTAAAGACGTCGTCGGCTCATTGTTACTTGGCTTGTACGATACCGATGGGCGCCTGAATCATGTCGGTTTTACATCGAGTTTTAAAGCCAATGAACGAGCGGGAGTCACGGAGATTGTTGAACCTCTGAAAGGCGGGGCTGGATTCAGTGGTCGTGCGCCGGGCGGTCCAAGTCGCTGGAATGGCGGTGAGGCTAAAGAATGGGAGCCACTCAAACCCAAATTAGTCGTGGAAGTTGCCTACGATCATTTCACCGGCGATCGCTTTCGCCATGGGACTCAATTGATTCGCTGGCGGCCTGATAAGAAGGCGAAAGAATGTTCTGTTGACCAAGTGGAAAATGGGACTGGAACGGTTCTCCAGCTATTGCAGTCCTAGTGTCCCGTAATGGTCAACAGGCAATGCCTATGATCTGCGTCTGGCGCAAGCATAACCAATAGCGGCGGCGACTGGCACTCCAGAGGCAATTCGTCGCTTCGCCGACACGGTTGGGCAAAATCGGCTATCACCCGACCAACAGTGATTCCTCAAAATGGCTGAGCAGGTCCGCCGGATCGTCGTAAATCTGAACTGCTCCCCGAAGGTCAGCATCACTCCATC
Organism: Planctomycetaceae bacterium; assembly: GCA_028291605.1. GTDB lineage: Bacteria > Planctomycetota > Planctomycetia > Planctomycetales > Planctomycetaceae > JAKFVC01. The sequence goes on from JAQGHS010000393.1 coordinate 6,163, forward strand.
CGCCGCACCGAAGAGCAATGACCCTTACGCCGGCTTTCAAGCCTGCCCGGACATCGTAAGGTGTATCTCCGAGTAGGATCACGTTCTCCGCTGTCTGGCCTAAACGACCCAGCGCGGCTTGGACGATGTCCGGATCCGGTTTGGAATTCTCGGCATCGTCCGAAGATGTTTTCACTTCGATGAACTCCTCTCCCCCAAATAGGTGGAGCAGCGAGTCGAGTTCTTCGCCTTTGGCTGAACTCGCCACCCCAAGCTCTAATCCATGCTGTCTCATCCTTCTGAGGAGAGTGTTGACACCAGGAAAGGGGCGAATGTGTGGCAGATGCTGAGTCTGGAAGATCTCTCCTCGGCGTTGACTTATTGCTTTTCCTCGTCCGGACTCTGCTTCAATCTGTGCAATCTTCGGCAGAAGCTTATCTCCGCCCATTCCAATCAGGCGCCTGACCGTAGAAAAGTCGACCTCTATACCGGTCTCGAGCAGGGCTGCAACCCAAGCGTGCGCATGCGCGTCATTGCTATCGATTAGCGTTCCATCAACATCAAGTAAGACAGCCCTGGGTCGCATATCTGCTCCTGGAACGGAACCACGTTCTCCGCTGAAACATGCCGCGTCAACCGAGACGAGGCCCAGACAAATTCTTCAGTACGGAGGAACGCAGCGAATGCTTGCAAACTGCGCGCCGCCTGGCTTCGAAAACCGTCCCCTGTTTAACGCAACCGTTTGCACATGGGAATTGGCCAGTCTCAGCGTCCTCGAATGGGATTAGGAAAGTGCTTGCCGCAGAGTCAGAGCATTTTCAATCGCCGCACCGGCCGCAGTGTTGTCGAAAATGCACCAACACTCGTGACCTGAGGCTTGGGCCGAACGGAGATTCTTCGCCAGCGTGGATAGTTGCGCGTCGTCATACACTGAGTAATACATCCGAGGTGAGCCATGCCATCGATAGTAAATCAGCGCCAGCGAGCCACCAGGGACTGCCGCGTCCGAGACAATGGCTGGATCCGCGGCGACCCGCGAGATGCCGCAAGATTCGAGCAGGGAATTTGCCTCGTCATTGAACCAGCTGATATGGCGAGGCTCACAGACAATCGACACCGACGATCGCTCGCGAATTATTGTGAAAAAGCGGATGGCCACGTCACGATCGAATTGCAGGCTGGGGGGTAACTGTACGAGCAGGCAT
>JAQGHS010000410.1 GCA_028291605.1 Planctomycetaceae bacterium
CGAAATCGACGGAACTCACTTTCTAGTGATGGAGTACGTGCCAGGGCTCGATCTGGCTGAGGTCGTCAAGCGTTTGGGGACACTGTCCGTCGCGGATGCGTGCGAAGTGATACGGCAGGCCGCCGTGGGGTTGCAATACGCACACTCACACGGCATGGTCCATCGTGACATCAAGCCGTCCAACTTGATGTTGCAGATCTCGGAAGAGCAAGGCCAGCGGCACGGTGTTGAAGTCCCCTCGCAGGCAGGACTGCAGCGGTCATCCGTCCAGCAGCCCGTCGCCATCGTGAAGATCCTGGACATGGGATTGGCACTGCTGGCGGAACAGCATGCTCCGAACGCGAAAGAGCTGACATCCACCGGACAGTTGATGGGGACGATTGACTACATGGCTCCCGAACAGGGAATTGACACGCACAGCGTCGACATCCGCGCCGATATTTTTAGTTTGGGTGCATCACTGTTCAAACTGTTGACCGGCGACGTTCCGCTCACGAGCGACAAATACGACACCCTGATGAAAAAGCTGATGGCTCTGGCGACGACGACGTTGCCTTCGATCGGCACCCGCAGGGCGGATCTGCCGCCCGCTCTGGTGACGATTGTCGATCGAATGCTGGCGAAAGAACCAGCGGCACGGTACGCGACACCGGCCGATGTGGCCCAGGCGTTGGCCCCGTTTGCGAGAAATCATCGCCTGACCGCAGTGCTGGGGGCTGCCATGGGCGACGTGTCGTTGACCGACATCGATCGCATCACTCTGAGCGATTCTCCCTCGGTATCGAATTCGTCAGAGACCGCAGAGACGTTTATCGCGGCAGCGCCGGCAATCACGGCGGGCGGCGGAAAACGTGGTCTTGGGGCGGCGATCGGCGCGACGCCGTCTCCGGCTCGTCCTCCACAGCGCAAATTTCCGGGTGGGTTGTCTCGCGGAAGATTGCTGGCCATGGCGGGCGGAGCCGCAGTGGCGCTGCTGGGAGTCGTGATCTTCTTTTTCAACGGGGGGGATGGCGTCCGGATCGAAATGCCGGACGATGGCGCGTTTACTGTACAGTTTGACAAAAACGGCATCCTGATCTCCGGGCCGCATCCCGCTCCGATTCGAGTCACTTCGACACAGGTTGCGAATGGGGACACGACAACGATCGGCCCCGGCCGTCATAAGCTGGTTATTCGACGGGGCGACCTGGAGTTCGAAACCAAGGAATTCGTTCTCAAAGAGAAAGGCCGGACGACACTGAAAATCGAAGCCTTCGCTGGTAACGGCGTGCAACTGACCAAAGATGGAGTCGTTTACGATCAGGGGTCACTGGACACGCCGAAAGTCGCCGCGGCTGCGGCAGCGCCCAGAGCGGTCGCGATCACTCCCTCGAAACCGCCGAAAATTGCCCACGTTGATCCCCCCAGCCCGCAGCCCCCCGCCACGGAACTCTGGAAGCCGGGGCCTTTACTGAACAGGTTCACGGGTCTCGTGCATCGCCCGGCCTCGCTGCCGGGTATCAAGCGCTGGCAAATCGACACGGCAGTCCCGACGGCGTCGACCCACAGCGTCTCGTGGAGTCCCGATGGCCGTCAATTCATCTGTGTCACCGGAAAGCGGCCCCGGATCTACGATAGGCAGACGCTACGGCTGGTCGGAACACTGCCGGCAGCCAGTCAAGAGGCCAATATTGTCGCCTGGAATCCCGTGGAAGACTGGATCGCCGCGGCCTCAGACAGAATCATCCGACTTTGGAAAGCGGATGGGACACCGGGACCGGTCCTGGAGAGTCACCCCGAGCCTGTTTCAAGTCTTGTCTGGAATGCCACAGGGACGCGGCTCGCCTCCAGCAGTGCCGAGGGAGCGATCCGGGTTTGGGGGACAGATGGGGCCAAGTTGCACGAGTTCCGCGCCGCCGAAAGTAATCAACCCATTCTCGCATGGGGTCCGGATGGGCAACTCGCGTATCAAGTCCGCTTTGCGGACAAGGTGCATATTGTCGGCGAAGACGGAACGCCGAAGCGCACGCACGTCATGGCTCCCGGAATCCAATGCAGCAATCTCGTCTGGCACCGCGACGGACGGCTGGCGGCTCAAAGTTATTCGAATGGCATGCTTTACACATGGAATGCCGACGGCACCGACGGGCCCAAGATTGAGTCCGTCGCCTGGCAGGTAGCCTGGCTGGACGATGGGGATCGGATGCTGCTCAGCAATACGAGCTTAAGGGTCTGGGACAGAGTGACGGGAAAGGTTGACATGCTGGCCGACCAGATTGACCCGGCAGCCACTTCGAGTCTGTCTCAGTCACCCGACGGCAAATCGCTTGTCGTCTGCACCAATAGTGGGGCGATCGAGATCAGGAGCCTAGAGGGAAAGCGCCTGCTCGGGATCGTGCCACTGCCGCAAACGCCCTACATCGCGTGGAACCCTGCCGGGACGCTTCTGGCAGGCGTCGAATCGAACGGAACGCTGCGGATGTGGAAACCCACAGGTGAGCCACTCGATTCGATCCCTGTTTCTCCTGGCCGCGCGCTGTCGGTGACGTGGAGTCCAGACGGCGAATACTTTGCCTGGGGCATGGAACATGGCTCGCAATCGGTACACATATTATCTCTTTCCCAAGCCGATAGGACGCCAACGCTCACGATCAATGGTGGCGGCAGCCCATTGGCATTCAGTCCTGACTGCAAATTCATCTTTCTGGGCGGAGCAAAAGAGATTCGCCGGTTGGACGGCACCTTCGTGGCAAAAATTCCCTCCGATCTGTCAGCACAAACGGCTGCCTGGAGTTCCAAAGGCCAACTTGCCGCGGGTAGCGCCCACGATTTGAAGTGCCAATTCTTTGAGCAAAATGGCTCGCTGAGTCTGGCCATCGAGCCACCGGAAAAGGGGTGCTGCCCAATCCAGGGATTGGTCTGGAATCGGAGCGGGACCCATCTGGCGGCGGCAAACTTCTCGTATCGCAAGACGGTAATCGTCGACTCGAAAGGAAAGATTGGGCCAATCCTCCAAACTCATCATGAATACCTGGCTCACGTCGACTGGAGTCCCGACGAGCAACAAGTGGTGACCGGCGGATCCTGGCCGACAGTGCAAATCACTGGCCGGGACGGAACGCGCGGACCCGTCTACGAAAAAGGGGGGTGCAAGTCGGTGTCGTGGGGCGAAGGGCCCAATCGGGGAAGAATTGCCATCAGTCTGGGCACGGTCGCGGAAGTTTGGAATGCAGACCTGTCCGAAATGTTGTGGGTCGTAATCACTTTCCCCGGCGGAAAGTCCGCCACTTTCAACGGTGCGGGCCAGTTGACTCACGGTGATGAGGCGCTCATTGAAGATCACCTGTTGTACTTCGTCGAACGCACGGACGGCCGCGTCGACGTTGTACGCCCGGCAGCGTTTCGCGCTCAGCTTCTGAAGGCGGATCGCAATTGAACCTGACTGCTCTCCTCTCGTGGGACGGTTCTGCGAGCCCATCTTGTTTATGCGGATCGCGTTCTCCAGCGTTACGACTATTGCATACATCCCAGTTGCCTGCCGAAGATGTCGAAGTTACCCCGAAGTCTGTGGCGCGGGACAACGAGGGGAAGTATACCGACCAATTCGACAACGTGTTCGAATCAAGCGATGCTGAGATCAAACGGAACACGCTAGCATCACCGAGTCTAGGAGTCTGTCCTTGTAACGGGGCACCGTCAAGGACTTAAAAAATTCAACACTTTGATACGTGAACTCCCGTCTGTGTCAGCTGGAGATCCAGCCGGTCCGCCGGACCTTCAGCAGGTTATGAGTCAGGTACATCAACTGCCATTCCGCTTGCATCTTCTCTAGTCCCCGTGTCAAGAATTGTCGAAATCCCCGTGCCTGTTTGATCTGGCCGAACACCGGTTCGACCATCGCTTTCCTTTGTTTATAGGTCTTCCCTCCCCGGAAGGGACCCTTTTCGTAACAATGCTCTTTGTCGCCAGAGAAAGAGTCTCAGCAAGTGCCGGATTTAATGCGGTTTGTGGCGATTCATCATTCGTTCGTAAATCGAAAGTCGCCCCGAGCGTACTTCGAGCACAGACAAATCGGCTCTGTCCCAAGTCAACACCAATGCGAGCATCCAGTGTTAACCAGTGGGTTAAGGATTCGAGACAGCAATGGGAGGATCTTATCATCAAGTTCACTACTCACTTGGGGTTACCCTTACTGGGGTTCGCATTGTCCCCACCTACCTGAGCGAGTAACTTCTCTAGATCAGGCAAAGTAACCGGCTTCACGAGGTGGCCATCGCATCCGGCGTTTCTTGACTGGGCTCGATCCCCCTCCTGTCCCCACCCCGTCAAAGCGATAATAGTAATGGACTTCCCGAATGGCTGCTTCCGGATTTGGCGCGTCGCTTCGTAACCATTCAACTTAGGCATCCCGACATCCATCAAGATCACTTGGGGACGGAACTGCTCGGTCGCTGCGACGGCCTCGACACCGTCGTGGGCTGTTAGAACCTCGTTGCCCACCAGCCTGAGCATCATGGCCATTGAGTTCGCCGAGTCCCGGTTATCATCCACGACGAGAAAACGTCGCCTGAGGCAGTCACTCGGTTGTTCCAGGGGTGGTTGCTCAGACTCTCCAGCGGTGTGACTCCCCACAGCGGGCAGACGTACTGTGAACGTTGTTCCGCGCCCCGGGCCTGAACACTCAGCAGCGACGCTCCCGCCGTGCATCTCTACCAGGCCCTTTACTAGCGCGAGACCGATGCCGAGGCCTCCGGTGCTCCGCTCAATACTCCGGTCGACCTGAGAGAACATTTCGAAAACGCTGCCCAATGACTCGCTCGGGATGCCGATTCCATCGTCGCGAACAGAGATGAGGACGTCATCTCCGCTCCTCTCGGCCGTAAGCCAGATATGGCCCCCGTGTGGAGTGTACTTTGCACTGTTGCTGAGCAGGTTACCGAAGACCTGAGCCAGCCGGGTGACGTCGGCGTTGAGGAAGATCGGCTCAGGTGGGAGCGAGACGAAGAGGCGGTGTCCGCCCGCGTCGATAAGTGGGCGGGCCGTCTCGACAGCGCTGCCCACGATTTCGGCGAGCGGCACACGCGACCGGCGGAGCTCCATCTTGTTGCGGCTAATGCGGGAGACATCGAGCAGATCGTCAATAAGGCGCACCATGTGCGCCAGCTGCCGTTCCATCATGGCGCGCACCTCACTAACGACGTTCGGGTCGCCGGCACTGAGCTTCATCACCTGTAAGCCGTTCCGTATCGGGGCCAGCGGGTTTCGTAGTTCGTGAGCCAGCACGGCGATGAATTCGTCTTTCCGCCGGTCTGCATCACGCAGGGCGTCTTCGGCGCGCTTCCGCTCGGTGATGTCGTGCGAGACACCCAGAATTCCTACGACTTGCCCCTCTGCATCGGTGACCGTGCTGACACGGGCATCGATCCAAACGTGTGATCCATCCTTGCGGTAGTCTTGGTACTCGCCGTACCACTCGACCCCTGCGGCCCGCTCTCGGATCTGATCGGCTACAAACGTCCGCGTGGGTTCGGGGAACCGATCAGCGTAGTGCCGTCCCAGCATTTCCTCGTTGGTCCAGCCGAACAGTCTGGTGGCGCCCTCATTCCAGTAGCTGACGATCCCCTCTGGGTCTGTCACAATCACCGAGTCTTGTACGCTGGCTAGCAGCAGCGCGTCGCGCGCCAGCGCCTCTTGGGCCAGCTTCTGGGCGGTCGCATCTCTGAACACTTTCCCGAAGCCGCGGAGTTCGCCAGACGTGCCGCGAAGAGCGACGGCGACCCCCTCCGCGAAGAACCGGGATCCGTCCCTGCGCACGTGCCAGCGAGTGTTTTCGGCACGCCCGACTTCAGCCGCGCGTGCCGTTTCGACACCCGGCACACCGGCAGCTCGGTCTTCGGAAGTGAAAATCAGGTCTACTGGCTTACCCTGCACCTCGTTGGCCGGCCACCCAGTGATCCGCTCAGCACCGCCCAGCCACTCGACAACTCGATCGTTTGAATCGCAGATAATCACCGCATAGTCAGTTGCGTTGTCCAGGAAGAGCTGAATCCGCTCGTCCCGTTGGCGGATTGCCTCGGCGGCATGCTTCCGCTCAGTGACGTCGGTGAACAGGACCGCGACCCGATGACTCTCCGGTCCTTCAGATCGGTAAGCGGAAACCTCGTACCAGCGGCCCATCGCCTTGGCTTCGCTGAGAAAACGCATGGGGTCCCCAGTGTCTGCGACTCGCCCGTAGTTCTCGAACCAGTGGGCGTCGAGGTCTGGCACCAGCTCGCGCATCGTTCGGCCGACCGCGTCTTTGAAGCCGGTGTGTCGTTCGAAGGCGGGATTCACTTCCAGAAACCGGTAGTCGACGGGCCGGTCATTTTCGTAGAGCATTTCGATGACGCAGAATCCCTCGCCCATCGTCTCGAACAGTTTGCGGTATCGCTCTTCGCTTCTCCGCAGCGCCGCATCAGCCCTCATCCGCTGCGAAATGTCCCGGGCGACCTTCGAGGCCCCGACAACGCGTCCATCGGTGTCGCGAACCGGGGAGATGGTCAGCGAAATATTGAGCAGTCGGCCGTCCTTGGCCATGCGGACGGTCTCGAAGTGTTCGACCCGCTCGCCACGGCGAAGCCGAGCCAATATGTCCCGCTCCTCGTCCAATAAATCGGGTGGCACGATGAGAGTGATCGGCTGGCCTACGGCCTCGGCCGAAGTGTATCCAAACAGCCGCTCGGCCCCCACATTCCACGAGCGGATAATACCGTCGAGCGTCTTGCTGACGATCGCATCTTCGGACGACTCGACGATGGCCGCGAGCCGTGCCTGTGCCTCATCTGCCCGCTTCCGCTCGGTCACATCCCGGAACACCAGGACGGAGCCCACCGGTGCGCCAGAGCCATCGCGGATAGGTGCTGCGCTGTCATCGATTGGCCGCTCGATGCCGTCGCGTCCAATCAGCACGGTGTGGTTCGCCAGGCCAACGACAATCCCCTCCCGCAGGGCGCGGACGGCGGGGTTCTCTACGATTTGTCGGGTGTGTTCATTGACGATCCGGAAGACTTCCGGCAATGGCCGGCCGCTGGCCTCGTCGTGTGGCCAGCCCGTCAGGGACTCAGCGACTCCGTTCAGAAAGGTCACGCGGCTTTCGGCATCAGTGCTGATGACGCCATCGCCGATGCTTGCCAGCGTGATATGCAGCCGCTCCCGCTCGGCGCGTACTGCGTCTGTCATTCGCTGGCGTTCAGCGAGGTAATCGCGCATCTGGTATTGGCGGCGGCGGGCGCGCAACGCGGACCGCACGACGCTCAACAGGGTGCGCATCCGGACCGGCCGTTCGACCAGGATCGCATTGGCGGACTCTCGAAACGACACATTCCTGCCGTCTGATCGCTCACGTGTCAGCACCACTAAAGGCACGTCAGACCATGCGGGCTGATTTTCGAGGGCCGCCGATAAGCGTTCTGCACCACCTCCACCAATCGCTTCGTCAGTCAGCAGGACGATCCCTGCTCCCGCGGCGAGTTCCCGGCAGACCTCCTCGACATCGACGCACGAAATACCGATCAGCCCCGTCTCAGCTAGAACTTCGGACGTCCGCTCAGCGTCCTGCCACGTTGGCATCAGAACGAGTACGCGGTCTTCAAGTATTGGTTGCGGTGCCGTCATTGGCTATGGATTTCCCTTCGCAGCGTAGCGGGCTGCGCAATCATCTTGGTTTCCCCGACATACTCCGGGGTCCCTGTCATAATCCCACGGAACCCAATCAGCGGCTCTCCCACTGTCACTCCGGCCTCGGTAATTCGGAGTTCGCGAACGGTCCGTTGATGTATGCCGGTTCGCTTCTTAAAGACGCTCACAGCCTGTCGAATCTCGCCGTGCGCCTCGAAGTACCGGAACAGCAGGACTGTATCGGCGAGGTAGCTGACATCGATCTCACTCAGGCCCCCGACCATTAACCCGTGCTGGGCAACGACCATGATGGTGATCACCCCCTGCTGGTTCAGGTAGGCGAACAATTCATGCAGGTGCGTGATCAGAAATCGCTCTTCCGGCATCGCGTTCATGTACCCGTTCAGACTGTCGATGACGATCAGTTTAGTTCCGGCCTCGACCGCCCGCCGAACCTCGTACGCGAACGCTCCGGCGGTTAGCTCGGCGGCGTCAATTTGCTTAGCATGAAGCTGTCCATCGGCCTGGTACTTGCGCGGCCCCCCCGGCAACCCCCGGCAGAGTTTCTCGGACCGGTCAAACAAAGTGTCGATAACCTCGTCGAACGTGTAGACTGCGGCGCGTTCGCCTCTCCTCAAGGCAGTCGCCACATACTGCATGGCGACGGTCGACTTTCCGACGCCAGCCGGGCCCAGCAGCAGGGTCGTGGTGCCGGTCGTGAGTCCGCCTTCAAGCATCTCGTCGAGTGCCGCGACGCCGCTCTCGTATGAGGTGCGCTCGAATCGCTCGTGATGCTCGGCGGCGACGAGCCTGGGGTGGACGATCACTCCGCCGTCAACGATTTCATAGTCGTTGTATCCCTCGCGAAAGTTCGCCCCACGAACCTTAGTGACGAACAGCCGGCGTCGGGCTTTGCCGTACTCGGGGAGGAACCGCTCCATGACGATGTTCGCGCCGACCAGGCTTTCTGGCTGGATGTCGTCGAATCCCGATGATCTGTCATCGAGCAGCAAGACAGTCACCCGCTTCTGCTTGAAGAACTGCTTGAGGGCGAGGAGTTGGCGGCGGTAGCGGAGCGAGTCACCCGAAAGAAGTCGCAACTCCGCCAGACCATCGAACACCACGTGCTGTGGATTGACGTGTTCCACGACCGCGAGAATCGCTTTAGTCGTGTCCCCGAGTTCGGTCTCGGACGGATGGAAGACGGATGCCTTACATTCGCCCACCAAGTTGACCGCGTCCTCGGTCAGGTCGCAGATCTCAAGACCGTCGAGACACCAACCGTGAGATCGGCAAGCGTCTTCTAAGTCAGCCCGGGATTCCGTAAGTGTCACATACAAGCAGGACTCACCGGCTTTCAGGCGGCCGAGAACATATTGCAGGGCGACAGTCGTCTTGCCCGACCCCGGATCAGCCTGAAGGAGGTAAAAACCCTCTCGCAGCAACCCGCCGTGGAGTACATGGTCAAGGCCCGGCACCCCGGACGGAACATACTCTCGCGGCTTTCGGCCCGAAGTCGTCATTTTTGCCTCGCTTACATTTTCTAGCGGCACGGTGGGCCGCCCCGGGATGCCGTCTATGCTGCGCGTGCCGGAATCCGCCGGCTGTCCTTGCGAAGGTTGGGACCTTTTCAAACCGCTTGCACTCTTTGGATCAAATACCGCGAAGCGAACGAACGCGTGTGGATGGCAACTCGCCAATACGGTCGCAGAGCGTTCGCGCGCTTGCACTGAGGATATGGGGTTTCTCGCATCTCCAGCTAGAATTGCCAGTTACGACAATGATCTTCATCCTGCTGGCAAATCGCGTGCCGATTTGTTCGCGTCAGCCGCGGTTGGAATGAGCATTTCTCGCGCAATGCGTTCGTCGCAAACCGGATTATGAAAAGGTTTGCGGATAGGGCCGATGACGGAACGTCGGATCAGAAGGCCGGAGATTTTCGTAAGTTCGGTATCCGCAACTGCACGGCCCGAGAACCACGAAGAAGGGACTCCATTTGGGACCTGCAGTTCGTCGGGAATGCTTTGCCGCCACGGCGACCGCGGCTACATACAGCGAACAGTTCCTACGGACACGCAATTACTGCACGCCGCTCGTCGAGTTTGCTGTTACCAGGCTTGTCGCACCAGCGCGTTGTAGAATCGCACGTGCCTGGTCGCAGGGATGATTAGCGGTGACCGTGACAATTGTCCGCCCGGCTGCGACTTCTGCTTCGTAGTGTTGCGCATGTTCTTGCGGAATGCCCCATCCCGTTAACGCGCCGATGACACCGGCGACCACGGCACCTCCGCCAGCGTTCGCCGCCAATACTCCGAGTGTGCCGGCAAATAATGCTGGGCCGACAACTGGGATAACCCCTGCCAGGACCCCCAAACCGATCAGACCGCCGAGCGCCATTCCAGTAATCGCCCCCACTGCCGCCCCTTCGCTCCTTTCTCGCTCGTCCGTGGAAGGTGTGGCAACGGACTCGTTTGTCGGCAGTTCTCCTCGAGTGATTACCCCGATTTCTCGAAGCGTGTAGCCAGCTTGATAGAGCGACTCGACCGCCGCGTTCGCCGATTGCTGATCGGAGAAAACCCCTACCGCCGTTTCGAGTGTGATGCTTGACATTGTTGTGCTGCACCCATTCCGTTGGTTAGAAAACTTGTCGGGACTCAGACCCGAGTTCCGTATCCCAAGAGTTGGAGCAAATAACGAGCCGCTTTCGATTTGCGTCCTGTGAATGGTGGCTCCTACCGGTCTGCCAGACTCTTACCGCTTTTCGTGCGAACCAAACTGTTGGGTGCGATCCAACGTCATGAGTCGTTGCCTTCCACTGCGAGCTTCGACCGCTCAGAGCGGCTCCCAGATCGCTCCGTGTCAGGCGATCACCGACCGCGATGGAACCATCAAATGCACCCATATCCCAATATCCAGATCACGCAGATAAGCCGGCAACGGAAATTCAGTACCAGCGTGCGTAATGCCCGGCATAAGTTGCTATTTCCGATGTTCTGCGAGGTCGTCTTCTCGCAACTTTTGAAGCCACATTCGGCGGTAATCTCGATTGATTGAAATAAAAACCGGGACTTTCGGGTCCAATTCCCTAAGTCGGAACACGGTTTGCTTGTCACGTACCGATCCAAGACAACTTACCTCCATGTCGTGTACAGCCACGCCTCTTCGTTCGTTTTCTGTACGCGACAGCGCTTCTTTGTCGAACCGCCGGCGTGCTAATACCGCTGATGGTGTCGCCGCTATGCCAATAAATCCAACGTTTAACGTAATTCCACAAACGAACGATGGATCGTATGCACAGGAAATTGTCGATACGGTCCGCCAGCCGCTACTGATTCTCGACTTGACATTGCGAGTGCGGTGGGCGAACAGTGCGTTCTACAAGACTTTCCAGGTTTCGCCTGAGGAAACCGAGGGGCGGCCCTTCAACGAACTCGGTGACGGCCAGTGGAAAATTCCAGAGCTACTGAATCTGCTCGACAATGTTATCCCTCAAGGTTCAGTGTTCGAGGACTTTGATCTGGATCGCACATTTCCAACGATCGGTCATCGTCGCATGCTGCTGAACGGCCGCAAGCTCCGAGCAGGACGCAATGAAGAGCTCCTACTCTTGGCGATCGAAGACATCACCGAGCGTCGTCGATCCGAGACGGATCTGGAGACGATCGAAACCTATGCGCAGAACATTGTTGATACGGTACGCGAGCCGCTGCTCATTCTTGACGCAACACTCCGCGTGCGGTCTGCCAATCGCGCGTTTTATCAAACCTTCCACGTCTCGCCCGCCGAGACCGAGGGTCGTCTGATTTACGAGCTGGGTAACGGGCAATGGGATATCCCGGATCTGCGAACGCTCCTCGAGGACATCGTACCTAAGAGTTCCGTCTTCGCCGACTTTGAACTGGAGCATACCTTCCCAGCCATCGGCCGCCGGGTGATGCTGCTCAACGCCCGCAAGCTCCAGGCTGGCCATCATGGGGAGCTACTCGTTCTGGCGATGGAGGATGTCACTGCCAGAAAGCGAGCGGAGGAGGCATTGCTCAAGGCTGGTGCGCTCCAGAACGCCATTTTCAACAGCGCCAACTTCTCCAGTATTGCCACCGATGAGAAGGGTGTCATCCAAATCTTCAACGTCGGTGCCGAACGAATGCTCGGGTACACCGCGCTTGAAGTCATGAACAAAATCACGCCTGCAGATATTTCCGATCCGCAGGAAGTGATTGCACGGGCGGCCGCGTTAAGCCTCGAACTTGCAACACCGATCACGCCTGGCTTCGAAGCACTGATCTTCAAGGCAGCGCGCGGAATCGAGGACATCTACGAGCTGACTTACATCCGCAAGGATGGCAGCCGATTTCCAGCAGTCGTCTCGGTCACAGCTCTCCGCGACGATCAGAACGCGATTATCGGTTATCTATTAATCGGTACCGATAATACCGCCCGCAAGCAGGCAGAAGAGGCTCTACTCAAGTCCGGTGCGCTGCAGAATGCGATCTTCAATAGCGCGAACTTTTCCAGCATTGCCACAGACGAGAAGGGGGTCATACAGATCTTTAACGTCGGTGCGGAACGGATGCTGGGGTACACTGCCGCCGAAGTCATGAATAAGAACACTCCGGCTGATATTTCTGAACCGCAGGAAGTCATTTCCCGAGCCAAAGCATTGAGTGCCGAACTGGGCACCACCATCACGCCGGGCTTCGAGGCATTGGTATTCAAGGCGTCACGCGGGATCGAGGACATCTACGAACTGACTTACATCCGTAAGGACGGAAGTCGATTCCCGGCGATTGTGTCTGTCACAGCGTTACGCGACGATCAGAGCTCAATCATCGGTTATCTCTTAATCGGTACGGACAACACCGCCCGGAAGCAGGTAGAAGCGGAGCGAATGCTTCTCGACCAACGTGTTAGAGATCAACAATTCTATACGCGATCCCTCATCGAATCGAACATCGATGCGCTCATCACCACGGATCCTCGCGGCATCATTACCGACGTCAACAAGCAAATGGAAGCCCTGACAGGCTGCACACGCGACGAACTTATTGGCGCGCCATTCAAGGATTATTTCACGAACCCCGAGCGGGCAGAGGCCGCGATTAAATTGGTACTGGGTGAGGGCAAAGTCACTGATTATGAACTGACCGCACGTGCCAGGGACGGAAAGGAAACCGTCGTGTCCTATAACGCGACGACGTTCCACGACCGCGATCGGAAGTTACAGGGTGTGTTTGCCGCCGCTCGCGACGTCACCGAACGCAAGCGCTATGAGCAATCGTTGCAGCAAGCCAACCGCGCAAAGAGTGTTTTCCTGGCGAATATGTCGCACGAGATCCGGACTCCGATGAATGCCATTCTCGGGTTTTCACAATTGATGCTGCGGGACCAGGATCTCACGACTCGACAATGCCAATACCTCGGGACGATCAACCGTAGCGGTGAACATCTTCTCGCATTAATCAACGACATTCTCGAAATGTCCAAGATCGAAGCCGGCCGGACGACGTTGAATCTGTCGACGTTCGACTTACCAGTGTTGCTTAAAGATCTGGAGATGATGTTCCGAGTCCGTACCGATGAGAAAAGGTTGTCTTTTTCCGTTGAGATGATCGGTGATGTCCCCCAGTATATTGAAACTGATATTAACAAGCTGCGTCAGGTGTTCATTAATGTATTGGGAAATGCCGTAAAGTTTACCGAGCAAGGAGGCATCGGCGTCCGTGTGCGCGCTGACCGCACGGGGCTCGAAGGTCCCTTCCTGCGGGTCGAAATCGAAGACACCGGCCCTGGCATTTCGTCTGACGATCAAGACAAGCTATTTCGGCATTTCGAACAGACCAAAACCGGCCAACAAGCCGGGACGGGGACTGGCCTCGGATTAGCGATCAGTAGAGAGTTTGTGCGGCTCATGGGGGGGGCGATCTCAGTCAACAGCCAAGTCGGAAAAGGTAGCGTCTTCGTGATTGATCTGCCATTGAAGGAAGGGGAGGCCCAGGCCGTTCAGGCAAAAGAACCGGCCCGGCACGTACTGAGGTTGAAACCGGGTCAGGCGACGTGCCGAGTGCTGATTGTTGATGACATTGAAGATAACCGACAATTGCTGGCCCAACTCCTGGCACCAGTCGGTTTCGAAATCCACTTGGCCACTAACGGAGCTGAGGCCGTTCAGGAGTTCGCGGACTGGCGGCCCCATCTAATTCTGATGGACTTCCGGATGCCGGTGATGGACGGTCATGAAGCGATTCGTCGGATCAGGGCCGCGGTGGGTGGGCGGGAACCCAAGATTATTGCCGTCACAGCCAGTGCCATGGATGAAAACCGCCAGGACCTGCTGGCGATCGGGGCCAACGATTTTATCAGCAAGCCATTTCGAGAAGTCGAGTTGTTTGAAAAGATTCATACTAATGTCGGCGTGGAGTATGTTTACGCGGCGGATCCCGCGGTGATTGTTGAAACTGAGACTGCCGAAGTCACATCGGAAACATTCGCAGGCTGGCCGGCAGAACTGATCGATCCGATGCGTGAAGCCGTGATTACTGCTGACTTAGATCAATTGCTTGAAAACATCGAACAGGTTAGAGCGCGCAATCCACGCGTTGCGGACGAGCTACGCCGATTGGCAGAGGCATTCCAATACCAGAAGCTCCTCGACCTCTTCGGAACGCCTGAACTCAGGTGAATCACGGCAAAACGGTTGCACAACTTTATATTCACGACACACAGTGATTCGAGTCACTCGGAGCAGGCTATGAGTAATTCTGGGCGACCTGACAACATTTTGATCGTAGACGACACGCCTGCCAATCTGCAGGTGCTTGCCGGCATGCTCAAGGACCGCGGTTATAAAGTGCGTCCGGTTCCCAGCGGTAAACTGGCGCTGCTCGCTGCTCGTCGCGAGCCCCCCGATCTAATCTTGCTGGACATCAATATGCCGGAAATGAACGGCTACGAGGTCTGCCAGCAACTTCAGGCTGACCCCGTGCTCAGAGGCATTCCGGTCATTTTCATCAGTGCCCTGACTGAGCAACTGGACAAAGTCAAAGCATTCGCTACGGGCGGGGTGGACTACATCACCAAGCCTTTCCAAATGGAAGAACTCCACGCGCGCGTGCAGACCCATCTCAAACTCAGGCATCTGCAAACCGAGTTGGAGGAGACCAATGCGAGACTCGCTAAGGCCAATGCGCGCATGTCTCGGGATCTGAAGGCGGCGGCAAAAATTCAGGAGAGCTTCCTGCCTCGCGGAGTTACGATCCCGGGAACCCACGTGGCTTGGGTCTTCCGTCCCTGCGACGAACTCGCTGGGGATGGTTTAAATATCATTCGGCTGGGAGACGGCAAGGTGGGGCTGTATATTTTGGACGTCAGCGGCCATGGTGTCGCATCGGCCTTGCTCTCAGTCACTTTAAGTCGCCTCCTCTCGCCGCCATCGGAACCATCTTCGATTCTTGTCGAAGGTAAAGATGACGAAGGACGGGGATTTATCACGTCGCCCGCCGAAGTTGCCAAGCTTCTTAACCAGTTGTTCCCGTTCGACTCGGCGACCGAACAATTTGCGACCTTGCTCTACGGAATCTTGGATTGTGAGAACGGCGAATTCCGCTACGTCTCGGCTGGACATCCAGGACCAGTTCATCTTCCCGCCGGAGCTGATCCCACGATTTTACAGAGCGAAGGATTTCCGATCGGCATCGCGGACGAGCCCTTCGAAGAGCGTACGATCCTGCTCGAGAAGGGCGATCGCATGTATATTTACTCTGATGGAGTCCCCGAAGCGATGGACCATGACGGCCAGCAGTTCGGAGATGGACGGCTCCTAGCCGCAATCGGCCAAGGGCGATCAGACACGCTCTACGGCGGCGTTGAGGCACTGGTTGGAAAGATCTCGGCGTGGCGCGGAGGCCGATCAGCTCACGACGATGTATCAATTCTGGCAATCGAGATTGCCGCAGTATGCGACTGACCCCGCGCCAGACGCGGCCCGGGAAAAGCCTGTGAGTTACGAATAATGTAAGCCGGTTTTGTCCCTGCGGTGCGCGTGTGCGTTGCGAACAGATTCGGCGAACTTGCAATTCGCAAGCTCACGGGCCGATCGCTGATTCGCCGTCTGAAACTTCAAGAGACGGTATATTGCTTGCATGGTAACCATCCATCTTGATTTGCTCGAGTCTCTCGTCCCGCTGCACTCCCAGTTCTGCCAGACACACGGCGTATCCGGAACGCAGATGTAGAGTCTCGACTTGACGCGACACCAAAGAATGAAACACAGGCACAACGCCTGTGTCTTAGTCGCCCGAGGCTCCGCGACGATCTGAATAACTCAGCTCATCGCGGCAGTCAGCGAAGGCCTAACATCTATATGGCCCTACGCTGTCAAGAGAGCGCACGTTGAGCACAGTGAGGATTTGTGAAAAGTTTCCCCACACATTTCGTTGACGGAGTTCTGACTTCGTTCTGGTTACGGGTGGCTACGGTGTGGTTCTACAAACGGTGTCATTACGCCCGGCCCTGTGAGTTGGACTCTGGCCGGTGCGACGCACCAAACATCTATCGAGGGTTCGGCCACGGCGACCTTACGATCTCCACGGCTGTCCGAACAAACCGGTACACTAAAGGCGTGGACGTCGCTGAGGCGTTTCAGCCCTCACGCTCGCGGCTGTCGCCAGCGTCGAGCGTGCTTCAGACTCTCCTAGAAACTCATCCGTGCCCCACCTCCGGCGGATTCAAACAGGGTTGGCTCGCGACTCG
>JAQGHS010000442.1 GCA_028291605.1 Planctomycetaceae bacterium
TATCCTCTCGGCCGGTGTTCCGCTGTTGCGACGAACAGCAAGGATGAGATCTACCTGTTTCACCGCGGCAAGCAGCCCATCATCTGCGTCACGGCCGAGGGCAAATTCCTGCGTAGCTGGGGCGACGACCTCATCACGATGCCGCACGGACTGCGAGTCGATCGCCACCAAAACATCTGGGTGACCGATATCGGCCGCCATCGCGTGTTGAAGTTTGATCCCACTGGAAAACTCCTGCTCGCCTTGGGAACCGGTCAGCGCGGCGCTGGGGCCGATCAGTTCGATCAACCGACCGATGTGGCATTTGGTCCCGACGAGAGTGTCTACGTCAGCGACGGCTACGGCAACAGTCGCGTGATCCAATTCACGGCGGCCGGACGCTACCTCAAATCCTGGGGAACGCCGGGCAAAAAACCAGGTGAGTTCCATCTGCCCCATTCGATCCTGGTCGATTCCCAACAGCGACTGCTCGTTGGCGATCGTGAGAACAACCGCATCCAGATCTTCGACTTCGAAGGGAAGCTATTAGATCATTGGGACGGCTTTGCCCCCTACGGTCTGGCCATGAACAAAGCCGGACAGATCTTCGTCGCCGATGCCCGGGCCAATCAAATCCTCCGGCTGGACTCGACGGGCAAAGTGGTCCAGCGCTGGGGCCAGAAAGGAACCGCCCCCGGTGAATTCGACCTGCCCCACATGCTGGCCTTCGATGCCGCTGATAACCTCTATATCGCCGAAGTCGCCGGAGCCCGTTTCCAGAAGTTTTTGAAGAAGTGATCGAGCCGTATGTTTCGGATCGTTTCAGAGTTTTTTAGCCACGGATTAACACGGATGAAACACGGATTGGGTCAGCGTGCAATCCGGCTTGTCCGGCACTCTAACGAAACAAAAATGATCGGTCAGCGTCGCGCAATAACGCACAAACGCGTTGACCCAATCCGTGTTTCATCCGTGTTAATCCGTGGCTAAAAACTCTTCTTCCCATCCTCCACGCAGCCGAGTTCTGGCGAGCTCGGCTGCAAAAATCCGACATCGTTGGGCGTATTGGGCGTGCATTCAGTGGATCTCACACATTAGTCTCTATCGGCATTGTCCATTGCACCGCTGTTTTGCTCGACTTCGTCCACGGGCGGCTCGGCGGTATGATGGGCTTGGTCCCAGCGTTGGACCGCGACAGATGGAACGACATCCACTGCGTCGATATGGCGTGAATGTTGAGGAAAAATGGTTATCAATAATCTCGAACAACTGGCGGCACTCATCCAGCAGCAGCGGAGTGCGATGCTGACCCAGTGGCGGTTGCAAGTGCGTCAGTTGCCGTCGGCCAAACATCTGGATACGCCCACTCTGAACGACCATATCCCGGGATTTCTGGACGAACTGGCCGTGGCTCTGCGGGAACAGTCCTTCGAGACCATCGCTCATGCCCTCACGGAATCCAGTCCGCCGGCGCACGGACTGCAGCGCGTCTGGGACGGATTTGACATCACCGAAGTGGTCGCGGAATACAACATCCTGCGGGGCTGCATTCATGATCTGGCGGACAGCAACGGACTCGTTCTCCAAGGTCGGGCGTTTCACATTCTCAATCGCGTCCTGGACGGGGCGATCGGGCTGGCCGTGCAGACCTATGCCACTGAGAAAGCCCTGGAAGTGCAGCAGCGGCGAGAAGAATATCTGGCCTTCGTCGCCCACGACCTCCGCACGCCGCTCAATGCGATTGCCCTCGCGACCCGTGTCCTGGAGATGACTCTCCCCGGTTGCAGTGCCGAGACCACGCAGATGTTGAAGACCCTCCGCCGCAACGTCCGTCATCTCGAGTTGTTGGTCGGGAAGGTGATCGAAGAAAACACCAACCTCCAGACCGAAGTCGGCATCAAGCTGGAACGCCGCGAACTGGATCTGTGGCCGCTGGTGGAATCCCTCATTCATGACCTGCATCCCGTGGCGGGGACCTCCAGTACATTGCTGTTGAATCGGGTACCAGACGACCTCGTCGTATTCGCTGATGCCAGCCTGTTGCGGCGAATTTTCCAGAACCTGATCGCCAATTCCATCAAGTACACACCGCGCGGCGAAATCATCATTGGGGCTGAAAGTCGCCATGCTGATGGTATCGTCGAATGCTGGGTGAGCGACAACGGCACAGGGATCGAACCCGATCGCCTGGATAAAGTGTTCGACAAGCTGGAATCCGACCATCTGCACGAGGGCGGGTTAGGCCTGGGCCTGACGATCGTCAAGACGTTCGTCGAAGCCCACGGAGGCCAGGTGACCGTCACCAGCCAACCAGGCCAGGGAGCCACGTTCCGGTTCACTCTGCCTGTAGCCTGACTTCTTCTAAGTAAGTATGCACAACAAGATGAGTAGGTGAGCCGGGCGGCGTAAGCCCCCGGATTCTTCGTTCGCATAGGTATTTCTCTATCAGAAAGAGAATCCCGGGGCTTACGCCGCCGGGCTCACCTGCACAATTATTTCTGCGCTCCTGCTTAGACACAGATTAACACAGATGAAACACGGATGAAACACGGATGAGGTCAACGTGAAATCCGGCCTGTTCGGCACTCAGAACGAAACAAAAAAGATCGGTCAGCGTCGCGCAATAACGCACAAACGCGTTGACCCAATCCGTGTTTCATCCGTGTTAATCCGTGGCTAAAAACTCTTAAAACAAATTATCAAAGAACATTCACCTACGCCAAAACATCCTGCACCACATGCCCATGCACGTCGGTCAGACGGCGGGCAATCCCGTTGTGATAGTACGTCAGCCGCTCATGGTCGATCCCCAATAGATGCAGGACCGTGGCATGGAAGTCATAAACGGTCACCGGATGTTCGGCCGGCTTGTATCCCAGTTCGTCCGACTGACCATACACAAACCCCGGCTTCAGCCCTGCCCCGGCCATCCAGACCGTAAAGACATGCGGATGATGATCTCGTCCGAGGGCCGCCCCCTTCACTTCCGTAAATGGCGTGCGTCCGAATTCGGTCGACCAGATGACTAGCGTGTCTTGTAGCAACCCGCGCTGCTTTAAATCTTTTAACAGAGCGGCACAAGGCTGATCTAACAGCAGGCCCTGGTCAGTATGATTGATGCGGACATCCTCATGAGCATCCCAGCTGATACGTGGCGAACCCAGGGCCCCGCCGTTATAAATCTGGACGAACCGCACGCCGCGTTCGACCAGCCTCCGAGCTAATAAATAGTTACGAGCCGACGGCCCAATCGTCGGGTGATTGAGTCCATAGGCATTCTGCGTTTCTGCAGTCTCGTCCCGAAAGTTGACGGCTTCGGGAATGCTGACCTGCATCCGCGCCGCCAGTTCATAGGCTCGTACCCGAGCCTGCAACGAGTCATCCTCCTGATGGGTCTCCGCGAAGCGACGATTCATGTTCAGTAATGCGTTTAGACCCTTCCGCCGGTGTGCCGCGGTCACCGATTGCGGCGTTTCCAGGTGGGCGATGGCATCCGCCTTGCCGGTCTGAAAGGCGACTCCCTGATGCTGCGCCGGCAGGAATCCTTGGCTCCAATTATTCGAGCCCCCGTTGGGTAGGCCGCGCGGATCAGGCAGCACGACGAATGCTGGCAGTTCCTCGTTCGAGGTCCCCAGCCCGTACGACAACCACGCGCCCAGGCTTGGGAACCCGTTCATCGTGAAGCCGGTATTCATCTGAAAACCAGCCGGCTGATGTGACGAGCTTTTCGTCACCATCGACTTGATAAACGTCATGTCATCCGCACAAGTCGCCAGGTGCGGAAACAGGTCGCTGATCCACTGCCCGCTTTGCCCGTGCTGAGCAAACTTGAAGACACTCTTTTTCAAATTCCCCGGCTTGCCGAAGAAGGTATCAATCTCGCCCTTACCGCTGATCGGCATGCCATCGAGACGTTCCAGTTCCGGCTTATAATCAAACGTATCAACCTGACTGACACCGCCCGGCGAGAAAACATGAATGACCCGTTTCACCTTCGGCGGGAAATGGGGGATGTCCGCGGCCTGCTTGTCCTCGGCCAGCAATCTGTCTTGGGCCATCAGCCAGGTAAGCGCAATCGAACCGAGTCCCAGCCCGGCATCATCCAGGAATCGGCGTCGTGTTAGTAGGGGATGTGTCATGGTCTTATAATCTTCGTCGTAGGATAGGCATCCTGCCTGTCCGTCCAAAATTTAGCGACAGGCAGGATGCCTAACCTACGGTCAAAACCGGACGCTATTACCGCACCTGCAAAAACTCACTGCTATTAAACAACACCCAACAGAGTGTCTCGAAATTCGAATCTTGAATCATCTCCACCGCCCCAGCAGCTTCTTCTGGCGTCGGAGCTCGCCCCAGCGCCCGCTGCCAGGCCAATACAATTTGTTGCTCCGGCTTCGATGCTTCCGCCGCAACCCGTTCCGCCAGCTTCTTCGCTTGTCGCAGCACGAACGTATCGTTCATCAACGACAACGCCTGCAATGGCGTCACAGTCTGTCGGCGAACGGGGGTCAACACCGAGGGCGCCGGGCAATCCAAGGCATCCAGCAACGGATCACGCCCCGTATTGATGCTCATCCGGTAAATCGTTCGCCGATTATACTGCGGCTCGCCCGATTCAATCGGATGATAGAACGTCGTATTAAACTTCGTCATCGTAAAGGGCTGATAACTGGGACCGCCGATTTGCGGATTCAACTCGCCGCTGACAAACAACATTGCGTCGCGCGTCGATTCAGCATCCAGCCGCTTTGGAGCAAACCGCCACAGCAATCGATTATCGATGTCGATCTTCGCCGCCTTGCCATTCGACAGCGAAGACTGCTGCCAAGTCGCCGACAGCAGGATGCGACGATGCAGCTGCTTCAGAGACCAGCCATCCTCAATGAACTGCGTGGCCAGCCAGTCGAGCAATTCCGGGTGACTGGGGCGACCGCCGTTGACTCCAAAGTCGCTCGAAGTATCGACAATCCCCACGCCAAAGTGCCACTGCCAGACGCGATTCACGATGACGCGTGCCGTCAATGGGTTCCGCGGATCGGTGACCCAGGCCGCAAACTTCCGGCGTCGATCTGCCTCGTCGGATGTCTCTGTCAAACCCAGCTCCGCAGGTTGCTGGTGGATGGCCGACAGGCCGCCCGGTGAGACCGCCGCTCCCGGCGACCGGATATCACCGCGCTCAAAAACGACGGTCGGTCCCGGCTTCTGACGGACGCCAATCAGGGCCCGCGGCAATTGCTCGATCTGCAATTTCACGGCCGCAATTTGCTTGTTCGTTTCGGCGATCCGAGTCGCCAGCTCGGCCAGCCGTAATTCCGGTGAAGCCTTTTGCTTGGTATCCGGTTCCCGCTGGGCCGACAGACTCGTCACATCCTCCGGAGAGAGTGACGACTGCCAGACAGCGGCAATGTCCATCTGGGCTCCCGGCTGAGGGCCATTCTGAAAACCCGGAGCGACGAACACCAGCAGGTTCTGCTTCCCCTCCGCTTCGAGTGACTTGAAGGGGACCTCCTTCGAGGCCGGCACACCGATCACTTTGCCGGTGTTCGGATCCGAGACCCACAGAGTCAGGCGGCTGTCCGCGAAGACGCCGACCAGGTCATACCATTTATCGAGGCTCAAGGGCGTCGTTGACGAGACGCCAATCTCGGCTGTTTGCCCTTTACCCGTCACCACGAACCGGGCGACGGCCTGTTGCTGGTTCTCACCCGTGGCCACCATTTCAAAGCCCAGGGTGTCTTTGTGGCGATCGCCGACATCCCCGATCCGCAGCACGTCATCGGTGCCATTAAACTTCCCCGTAAAGCGGACACGGGTAAATATCGACAATGCCTCCCCACGCTGCAGCAAACTGGAATTGTCCAGCGACGGGATGATGGCATAGCCCGCGCCCCCTTCGACATTATTAGTGATTGTTCCCTCGCCCGTATCGAATACCCGCTGATCCGAATTCGCCGCGGCGATGCGCGACCTGGCCGGCATTCCAAACCGTCCTGACCACTTGGCCTCCAGTAGATTCCGCGCCCCCTTCCGGTCCGGCTCTGTCTGGCTGGTCGCCCCTCCGCCATTGAAATGCCAGAGTGCCGCCGCCCGGTCCAGCAGCGGGGAATTCAGGTCATCTTCGATCGCGGCCTGATCTGTCTTGAAATGACCGAGTTTATCAGCCAGGCGAATCGTTTCGGCCTGCAATCTCGCATGCTCAGCCACGTCAGCCGGCGACAACACCAGGCTCGGTTCAAAGCGTGAACTCAACGACTGCAGCACCCCTTCGAAGACCGCCTTCATCCGATAGTAGTCGGTCTGCGGAATAGGATCGAACTTATGATCATGACAGCGAGCACAATTCACCGTCAGACCGAGAAACGTCTGACCGACGGTCGTCAACATTTCCTCCAGGTTCTCTTCGCGCGAACGCAGCCGCTCAACCTTGCTCGCCGAGACCGCGGCCGAGCGATCAAACGGTCCGTTCACTAACATGGTCGTCGCGATCGTACCGTCTGTCGTCACCGGTTCCAGGACGTCTCCGGCCACTTGCTCGCGCACGAACTGATCATAAGGCTTATCCGCATTCAGGCTGCGAATGACATAGTCCCGATACGGCCAGGCCTGATTCCGCGGGTCATCATCTTCAAAGCCGTCGCTCTCACCGAACCGCACGACATCCAACCAATGCCGCCCCCAGCGTTCGCCATACTGCGGCGAGGCGAGGTAGCGCTCGACCAGACGTGAGAACGCATCAGCGCGCGAGTCTGTCACGAAAGCGTCAATTTCGTCAGGTGTCGGCGGAAGCCCCAGCAAATCAAACTTCAGCCGCCGGACCAGCTCCGCTCGTGCTGCCTGAGGTGCCGGCTCCAGTCCTTCCGTCATTAATCGTCGCCGCACAAACCGATCGATGGGAGACTGACCCCCGCCCTGCCCCGCATCGGCCCCCACCATCTCCGGGATCACCGGTTGACTCAGCGAGGCCAGCGACCACAGCCGCGGCAACTTCGCCTCGGCGGGCCATTTCGCGCCACTCTTGATCCAACGCGTCAGCACATCAATCTGGGCGGGTGACAACGGATCGCCAGTTTTCGGCATTAGGGGCCGTTTGCCATTCGATCCGATAAGGACCTTCAGCAAATGGCTCGACTCGGGCTTCCCCGGTTCGATATAGCCCAGCTCCGTGAGGTCGTCTCCAGTCGACAGGGACAGCTCCCCCGCCGGATCACCCGAGCGATGGCACAGCAGGCAGCGTTTTTCGAAAATGGGGGCGACATCGCGCCCAAAATCGACTTCATTCTCGGCCCGAGATGGGCCGGCCACCGCCAGCCACAACAGCAGACCGATCAGGTAATTACGAATCGAACTCACGAAATGAGCATGCTTTCGGACAGATGAATGACAGAACAGTCTTCAGCGAACGCTTTTCTCTTCGACGTCGCCTCACCTTAAACGCTGTGAGCCCGACCTGCAAACCCAAAGGTGTCCTCCGATGTACTCCACTCATCGATTGCCGGACACCGCCGCCCTGAAATGCCCGATGAAGAGGCTGCAGACTCCCAACCACCGCCTGCTGAGGCTCCCCAATGACCGCCAAATGGAAGACGTAAATGATTGCAACTGTTCGTGTTTAGAGCGAGTGCATGCCTCCGGAACGAGTACCGGTCCCCGATCGAAACTGGCGGCTGATTGAGACATGGGAGAGATCTCAGTTCCCTTCGAGTCTTCACGGTTGACGCCATTTCCCATCCTGCTACAATCCGACGCACGTAACGTCATCTCAGTAAGGCGCGAACTTAACTCGCCTGAAGGGTGTCATTTACGTCGTGTCCAAAACACTCACGGGGTGTGGCTCAGCTTGGCTAGAGCGCTGCGTTCGGGACGCAGAGGTCGCAGGTTCAAATCCTGTCACCCCGATTTCCATTTCCTAACGACTTTTCCTCCAGACCGGAACAATTAGGTTCTGCGTCTCGGGCTGAATCAGTCTCAGCCGAGCTTAAGCGTTGCAATTTCAGGGCCGAACGGCTGGTTGGTCCCGAATAAGTATCGATTGGTAGGGGAGCGGCTCCCATTGTGAGCACTCCACCGGCCAGCTTATTTTCAATCCGCTTCTTTTTCTGGACGGGTACGAATCGCAGGAACATTCGCAAATTGAGTTTGTTGAAAAGCTCCGCCATCCCCCCAAGATTTGTGCTGTCGTTGGCGAGCTGATTGATCGTGCCAAGCGTACTCATCAGCAATGTGACTTCGTCTTCGGTTTTGGATCGTGACTTTAGCTTCTTCTGCAATGCTGCAATTTCTTTTTGACAGGCTTCTCCTTCCTGCTGTAATTCGCCTACGACGCCGCTCAGCAGTCTGAAACGACTTTCATCGTCCTCTAATGCCGCATTGCGGACGGCCCGCTTGAGGTTCTTCTCAATCTCTTTCAGTTCAACTTCTTTGGCGTGGAGAGAATGCATCTCCGTCGGAGCGGTCGCCTCAGCCGCCGCTCGCTTTCGGAGTCGATCCTCCAGTTTCTGTTTGGCCACCGGCGAGCAAATCTGCTGTTGTACCGCAGCCAAGGCAAATCGTGTGGCTGTGATGCCATCAACATGATTGTGGGAACATTGGTCGCCGTTTGTTTGCTGATATAGTCCGCATACATACCGAAAACTGCCTTGGTAGGGGGCACGGTACATAACCGAGGAACATGCCATGTCAAAGATTCTGCATCCCAATGGGTTTCGAGCAGGATCTTTCGAACGAGGTTTTCCACGTTGAGACTTCCCTCGCTGGTCGAGAATTGAGAGCAAATGCTCGTGTTTGTCAGGCTCAACCAATGGTTCAAATTTTGCTTCGCTTCGAATGATTGAGCTCTCAGGATTTCGAACGACTTTGGCCTGTCCGTCGATTCGCCAGTCTTCCGATTCAAGCTCGCGCGGCCCATTTGCCGAGTGACGTCTCTGGTCTCCCATCGAACGTTGACCATAAGAGGTTTCTGCGACCAGCAGCGAGTTCCTGGCGATATTGAGAATTGTCGGCGGATGCCATAATCCGCTCACTTCATGTACGAGGCCATGATCCTTCCTGGTGCGCCCTTTGTCGGGAGCCGGGACTCCCTCGGCGTTCAGCATCTTAGCGATTCTGGTCGCTGGCATCGTCGGCAACAATTGTAATATCCGTAGGATGACTGCCAACTCTTCGTCGGGACCAGGCATCCAACTAACATGGTGACCGGCTAATCGCACGACTTCACCATCGCGTAGCTGCTGCACTGGTTGACCGGCTGAATTCATCAGCCATCTGCGGAAACCATACGGTGCCCTACCTCCTGCAGAAAATCCCTGCTTCGCGAGACTGGTCTGCGCAAGAATCATCTTTTTGGCTAATTCCTCGCGAAATCTACCTGTTCGGTCAAAATCAACAATCCCCATTACCTGCTCAGACAGGGCAATTCGTTGGCCTCGTTTTAGTGGCTCTAAGACTTGGTCCATGTAGACGATGCTGATGCCAAGCTGCCGCAGTTCGATTTCTCGCTGAACTGCCTCGTGCGGATAATCCGGTCTAGCAAATCTCTCCCTGTTTGCGATCAATAAATGAGAGACGGTCGGGTCGCCCTTTATCCGGACCGGCAATTGGTCAAACGCTGTGCGTGACATGAGGTGTCCTTGAACGCAGTAATCGAGGAACAGGTCTCCGACTACTGATTCTCCGTTCTTGACCATGGCAGCGATACGTTTCGGATTTCCATCAAATTCGAGCTTCAGATCCCTTGCTCTAGTCACGGCCCATCCAACATATTCAGCCAGTGACTGATCGTGCTTCCCACCGCTGTCACGATGATAGAAGATGGCACGCTTTCTTCGGCTTCGCTCGTCAATCATCCTGCTTTCCTTTGACTAAGATATGTCGATTGTTCCAGATGAAATCTGCGATGGCATCCAGCTGGTCATCATTCAGAGGATCCTGAAACCCTAGATCCACCTGAAGTTCGTTTTTTGCGAGCCAGACGAAGTGATCGTGAAATAGCCGCAGAGAAGCCATATTGAGCATCTCTGCCAGCTGGGCGAGTTCGCTGCCGGACTGGAGTTGCAGAGCTTTAACGAGCAGTTCGGAGCAGCTCGGGAGGCCCGCATCCAAGTGAAAATAAGTTTTGTTCATCTCCCATACCTTGAAGCGAATTGCTACGCCTGCGGCGAGCAAGAATTCGCGGGAGAACTGCTTAGGCACCAGAGCCCCAGACTCGGACCGCGTCTTGATGTCCCAGAGGCTTAGGAGGTGGTAAACTCCGTCCGCTTCATTCGAAGCGCTCACAATGAGTGCTGTCAGGAACTCGGGATGGATGTCGGTTATTGAGGTGGCAAGCACCATTAACTCCTCCTTGAGCGGAACGATTCGCCGGAGTGAGCCGCGCGCCAAATCGCCGTATTGGTACGTCCAAACGATCCGCATTCCGCTGCAAATCGTGGCATCCATGCCGAGGACATTTTGGGGCGGTCAAAGCCTTTGGCTTCAGAGCGACCGCCCGACAAAGAGGATTCTGATCAAATGGGGTGTCGAATGCAAGATGAATCACTATTTGCCTCAATTCCGTAAGTCCGGAATTGGCTTAGCTTTTGAGGCCCTCCACAGCTCATTGTTTTTTTAAAAAAAGTCGAACTTTATTTGGAATTCGCTCATTTCAGGCCGAACGAAGGCCAACCAATGATTTCATCCGCATAGATGTTTAAGAATCTGCAGAGCCTTCGCGGCCAGTTAAAACTGACGGCCTCGGGGGGCGTGAGACTGAATGAAGCTTGGTCATGGACTACCGACGTCTGCCCGCGCGATGCTGACATCCCGCGGGGTTTCTCCAGCGTGGAGTTCCAATAGGCTGTGTCCCCGCCTGAGCAGATGTCAGTCAGGTGTCGTGCGACTGACCCATCTGACGGATAGCGCAAAATGATCGGAAAGTGGCTCAATCACTAAAAACATCGCTCATTAACTCGAACGATGTGATCTGCGAAGTCGAGTACAAAGCCGTTTAATCTCGACGAGGGTCAAAGGTTCGATTCCGGCCATCCTGACCGACTTCAAATAGTGACGAGCCGTGTTGTTACCGCTGGGAGTTATCTCTTCGCTCCAAAACAGCAATGCTGCAAGGATCGTCGCGAGTTCCCGAGTGTCTAACATGGATTGACTCCAATTGGTTTAGATGAACGCTCTTGAATAAATCCTGGCTGTACGTGGGAGAAGTGAGAAAAAAGAGAGCCTCGAACTACCGTGAGGTGGTCCGAGGCTCTCTCGCTATCAATGCGATTGCATCGAATTCGATGCCGGATCGATTGAGATGCAGTTCGTCATCTGCAAGTCAACGATCTGACTACCGACTAGACTCGCTCATTAACGACCGGCTCCCCATGATGCCGACACGCCATCATGGGGGCTGGACTAGCCAACTGACTTTAACGCCGACGAGTCGTCGATCTCGAACTCCGCTTGGAGCTATTGTGGAACGATCGTCCGCCGGAAGATGAAGCTCCTCGGCCGATATTTGGGCGGATCTCGCCGCCGTAGAGACTAAGCCCCAGCAAAACCGCCGAGGCGAGGAAAAATACCAGCCACGACTGAAGAACGAGGCCGATGACTCCGCCCACGATCAGGCACGCTTGAATCGTAATTCCATTCAGCTTTTGCCGTGCACCCATTTTTTTCTGCTCCATGAGAGAAATAAGAATCCGATTGGTGGAGGCCGTGAACTGTGCTGAACGAGACAATTCAGGGAACAGGATCGAAGGCGAAATCGCATTTGACTACCTTTCAAAAAGGTGGTGAAATTCGGCTATCAGTGGTCTTAGATCGCGTTCTCTTGGAAAAAGTCGTCGTCCGATTGGCTGGATCGCGGAGGTCGACGATTGGACTGTTGAGACCGTGATGTCGGGGCCCCGATGCTACAACCCGTCGACCACGGCTGCACGAGGCTGAATCCGCGATGCCGGATGGTATGCACGGATTCGCCCGTCGCGCGGGCTACGGCTGATTCAAATTGCTGTTGTCGCATAATGCATGTTTCCTGGTTCAAGGCGCGCAAAAACAGACCGCTGATCCAGAGGAATCTGGATCGCGATCCATAATGCGGCAAAGGGATTTGGGGAAAGAAGATGGGCTTAGCGTTTCGCCGGTTGGCGGAAGGCACGCTGGGCCGTGTATCGCAACTCGCCTGGTAAATCAGCGAGAGTCAGTGGCATGATCTGCGTGGCCGCAGCAGTCGAAGAGAGCTCTATGGGATCTTGAGGAGAGTTCGAATTCGAAGTATCCAGCCGCACAAACTGCACGTTCGGTGTGCTGCTGTAAATCGCTTTTAAGCAATTATCACAGTAGGTCAAAACAACCAGCGGGCGTTTGAATCGCGTGGCTCGCGGACGCGTTGGAGGCCGGTGTGACCTCCTCTGAAGGTGGCTCGTCATCAGTGAGTTTCTCAACTTTCTGTGCTGTGAAAGGGGAGCCGAACAGGACATGCTGCGTGAGCCAGTCGTGTTCGGCTTGCAGCGCCGCGCTGCGGAAGTTGAAGGGACCAAGAACCGGTCCGTAGCTGGGTTGCAGGTCAGCCCACCAGTTGCCCGCGGAGTCGGGTTCGACATGACTGGCACGTTCGATCTGAACCCGACCCAACACCTGGATCGGAATCGCTTCGGTGTAGATCGTGCGGACTGTCCCTTGAGCCGTAATCAGTAACTCAATCAATTTGTGGTCTCCTTATGCCGAGTGGGGCGGATGAGATTGCGACGAGGACGGTCCACCATCAGGCCGTCTAAGGAACTCTGCACGGCAGCGAGTTGGCCAGCCAATTGCTGCCGAGACGATTGGTTGTGTCGTAATGTCTGTGGTTCGATCCCCTGCAACAGCTGCTGGGCCTGGTCGACCAGGCGTTCCAGATCCGTATCCGATCGCACCGAAAGCGTCCGAAATCGCTCGAAAAACTCATGAAGATTGGTGACCGCCGTGTCGCGAAATATCTTGGGTTTGCCGTCACTCACCCCTGAGATCCGTTCTGCCAAGTGAGACACCAATTTGGTCAATTCGGCTGTGAAAGCTTCCTCCGCCAGCTGCACGGCCTCTTCAAACCGAGCCACCACGCGCGCCTGCTCCTGCTCATAGAGTTCGGGGCTGATCTGCCGCAGATAGTCTGGCGGTTCGACCGAAGGGAAATCCCAATCAACCGAGAACAGGCCGAGCAACGAATCGGGATAGTCCGCAGAGTTGTACAAAGTCCCCAGGCGTCGGCGAGCGGCGGATTGCAACTCGCCATAGCGATAGTCAAGTTCCCGCACCGACTCCGTGAGTTGGTTTCGATACTGACACAATTGATCGCTGAACGTGGAAAGCTGATCCTGCCGAATCAACCGGATGCCTGGCTCCGGATATGGCAGGCTGACGTGGCGAAAGTAGGATTGGATTTGACCGCGCACGGCCGTCACCTCGCGGAATGCGGGGTGACTGGTGTCGAGCAGCTTCTTGCCCGCCGACAGAAAACTGTCCTGGGCACCGAAGGTTTCGGCCGCTTGGGCCTTTTGCTCTGCCGTCAGGGTCTTGCGGACTCCCAGCCAGGTAAAGGACAACCGGGCGGCGGCCATGCGTTGTTGCAGCCGCTGTCCGGAACGTGATGCCGTCGGATTCTGAGTGGTAGGTGATTCGAGTACGGTCGACATAGAAACTGACTCCTAAGATGGTAAAGAGGGTTGGTTCAACGAATACATGTGACTTTGCAGATTTCATCTGGCTGACGCTGGCCTAATCGGCAAAGCCTACTGGTCGGGAAGCGGTGGATTGAGGAGTGTGTAAGGATCACCGCCAACAAGTTGAGCGGGGGGAACGAAGGCGAAATGCTGGTCCGGCTCGCGATTGACCGCACAGTTCACAGCTGCGGACTCGCCCGTGCTCATGAGCTGGCATTCCAGGTGCTCCACATCGCCATTGAACATGGCTTCGCGGAGCGTTTCGAAGTTCACTTTGTCACCCACTGAGAGTGGCATGCTGGGCAGGTCTCTAAAAAAACTGCCGCCGCGGAGGATTTAGTTCCCCCGCGGCGGCATGGTGAAAGTAGAGAGAAAACGAACTGAGTGAAATCAAAACTGTCAGTTCGCCGACGCATCGCGTTGGACACGCCGTCGCGTACGCGGCTCGGCGTTTCGCGTGTAGAGTCCCACGCGATCGGCGCTCAAACAGCGGCCATTGGCCCATGTCCGCAACCGCTCGACGGACTCGGACGCCGTGACTGCCACAGGAACGACTTGCAGTCCCGCCTGCGCCAAAGGTACGTCCAGTAACGCCGACAACCGGCAACAGGCCCGAATCTCCGCCCCGGTCCACTGGGCGTCATCCGGCAGCCGCTGTTGGAGATCGAGACCGAACTGTGCGGCGTACATCGTCCAGATCTGCTTCTTCTGCTCGGCCGCAGGCAAATCCAGGAAGAACAATCCGTCAAACCGCTCCGCCCGCGAGAATTCCGGTGGCAGTTTGGAAACATCATTAGCCGTACAGACCACGAAGACATCCGATTCATGGTCATTGAGCCAACTTAGCAAACTGCCAAACATCCGGGCGGAGACTCCGCTATCGTTCTGGCCCGATCCGGTCACACCGGAAAGCGCCTTTTCCACCTCATCAATCATCAGGATGCACGGCGCCATGGCATCCGCGATCCGGAGCGCTTGCCGAGTCCGCTCCTCGGATTGTCCGACGAGCGAACCCATCAAGGCTCCGACGTCAAGAATTAAGGTGGGGCGGCCCGTCTCATTCCCCAACGCCTTACAAAACGCACTCTTTCCACTTCCCGGCAGGCCCAACAGCAAGATCCCTTTCGGCTTCAAGCCTGGCCGTTGACGGTTACTCGACCGCAATGAGCGCAGACAGAATGCTTTCAAGGAGTCCAAGCCGCCGAGTTCAGAGAAGGCATCCTGTCCGCGATGTAGTGACAACAGTCCGCTCTTCATGAGCGACTGGGTCTTGAGTTCCCACAG
Organism: Planctomycetaceae bacterium; assembly: GCA_028291605.1. Taxonomy (GTDB): domain Bacteria; phylum Planctomycetota; class Planctomycetia; order Planctomycetales; family Planctomycetaceae; genus JAKFVC01. The sequence goes on from JAQGHS010000442.1 coordinate 14,937, forward strand.
CGTGCTGGGTTCCAGTTTCCCATTCCGGACGAGACTGAGTGAGAACGCGCCCTCCGCCTCGTAACGGGTCAGGCCCGCCGCCGCATCCAGGACTTGATCCAACTCGGGCCCACTGGGCAGTTCTTCGGCTTCCATCGCGATCGATGTCGCGATGGCGAGCAACTGATTGCGATCAGGTAATTCGTGGGGCAGGACAATAAAGAGGCGTTCCAACTCCACGGGCAGTTGGACCAACGGTGCGAGGATGACCACGAACGTCCGATGTAACTTGCCCTGTGCGAGCTGGTGTTCCAGGGCCTGAATGACTTCTACGCTGCCGAGAAACCGATGGAAGTTTCGCAACACCAGCAGTGAAGCTCCCGCGGACGTCGCGAATCCGGACAGCGCTCGAATTGCCGCCAGTGGATCAGTGGACGCCGTGACCGCAGTTGGACTTGCTTCCCCCCTGCCGAGTGACAGGCCACGATCCAGGTCCCAAACCGACAATCGCCACTCCCGCTCGCGGCACAATTCGCCCATTTCGCGAAGGGCCTCATCAGGTTCGCAGGTCTGAATATAGATACCGCTAAAGGCGGCACAAACGTATTCCGACAAAGTTGTCGACAGCGTGTTCATGGAAAGTTCCTGATTTTATGGGGTCAAAGAACGCAAAAACCACTCACGGGGAGTGGTTCAGAAAACTCACTGCATGGGCGGAATACCGAACACGGCGCGGCCGCTGATTGGTACGGACGGTGCCAATTGACGATCCGATTCGGGATCCCCGATCTGTACCGCCGGGAACATTCAGCTCAGCGGTTCAAGTCGTTTCGGTTTCTGTGGCGTCTGTCGCAACCTGTGCCTGATAAAATTCGGGCGTGAGCTGTTCCTGGGTCGGATGTCCTAATGCCCATTCCAGAAACTGACTGCCTGCTCGGCAGCTGGCGCCTTCGAACCCGTAGGTTTGGACTTGGGTCTGTCCGGTGGGACTGACCATGATCTCGATACGTGACATGATTAAGCTCCGACTTGAATGGTGACTTTGATGGCTCCATCGGCGAGCGATTGCTCGATGGCAGAATAGCCCTGCCTGCGGGCCTCTAGTTTGGCTCGTTCGACGGCATAAGCCTGCAAGAACTGATCGAGATACTGCTGTTCTCCCCAGCGACCGCCGTAGTTGTCGTAACAGAGTTGCCCCTGCTCGACATCGCACACGACCGGATAGGTCCAGGTGGGAAGCTGGACCGCCCATCCTGTGGCCGTGGCCGTAAATAGCGTGACGGTTGCGAATTCGGGTTCCGGCAGGTGCAGTCGCTGACAAGCACTGGAAATTGCCGCGGGATCTCGGACTTGGGTTTGAATGGTAACAATGTGCGACATCGACGGATCTCCTAAAAAGGACATTGAGAGCGGCCCGTAGACCGCAGGGTGACACTGTGGATCGCGAGGGGGCTTTTGGCGCTTTGAAGAACGCCGCCTGAGTGGCGTCTGTGCCTGCAAGATTGCGTCTCAAATCGGGCAACGTGGTTAGGGATGGCCTTCTGTGACGGCATTGATCATCCAGAATGGGGGATCAATGCGACCGGGACCCGAGCGGCGATTGTCGTCAATGCTAACTCGATCCTATACAAGTATTATGACGCAAAAAACGCCGAAATTTAGCGCACAAATATACCATATACTCGTCAGATTGTGCTACACAGAAAGATCGCGAACACTCGCGATAGATTTCAGAGTGATAACGTCAGCGCCCACATGTATCATGACGCAAAACTGTCGAGAATTTAGATAACTCTCATCGGAATGAACGTTCCGGAGGTCATTGCGAGCCGAGATTGTGGTTGAGAAATTCGCCGTCGGTCAGGAAGACCAAGGTTGGGGAGGACTTTCGAGGAATCTAACTTCAATCACCTTCCCAAATCGGATATCAGCGATGCCATCACGGCAGGTGAGAGCCGGGGCGAGTTTCTCGACGGTTTCGAGGGTGAAATTCCGCTGGCCGGTCTCGATCATCGCGACGAGATTTCTTGCGATATCGGCCTTCACGACCAGTTTCTTTCGTGAAATACCTTGAGCCAAACTTACTTCGCGCAATCGCCTGCCAAATCGTACTTTCACTTCTTCCACGCCCGCATTTCCCCTCGGCGTCACGTGAATACCATGCCCAGTTCCGGCTCATGGACTCTGGTACGCTGGAGGAAAAGTGAGGCATGGGCAAATCGTTTCCCGTCCTGCTCAATCGCTCCAGTGATCCGGCGGCGCATCGACCTAACGATGCTCCGCAGAATTCTTGATGCCATCCGCACAAAGGCGTCCTTGGAAATCGTACCTCGATCAGGCATTTGCCGAACGCTGCTAGTGACATCGTGAAATGTCATCAGGTCGATTTCTTGTCCTGAACATCCGCCGCGAAATTTACCAAGATTTGCCGGTGCCCATGCACTTGGGGCATTGTCGAGCGTTTAGGTTGCCGTAGGAATCAACGAAGCGATACGATCCCGCGCCACCGCAATTAAAGCATACGCGAGCTTGTGCAGCCGCCTGATTGAATCGTTGGTGCTGCTCAGATTGTTGGGACTGTTGGAACTGTTGAGCCTGTTGCTGCAGTGCCGCCGCTTGAATCAGGAATTGCAACTGGGCGGCTTGCTGATCCGAAAGCTGCTGTTGCGGCTGCGCTTCATGGCTGGGATGTGGATTGGAATATCGAGGAATCGCGGGATTAGTATGGCTTGGATCGGGCCGAAAGGTAGTTGCAGTTTCAGAAACAGGGGAGACGCTCGCGGCGCGTTGTGGCTCGCTCTTGGGTGGTGCTGCCGGGCCTTTGAACTTCGAATAAATTCCAAACCCCATCCCCACGACTACTAGTATTGACCAAATCGTATTGCCAACGCTGGATTCATCCGGTTTCACGGGTTCCGACATGGGAAAACTCCTGGATAAACAGTCGAATTACTAAATCGATCAGGGGCCACGGATGTTGCGTTACGAGTGTTCTCCGGATCCCGAGTTCCGGAAATTCCTGGGGGAACTGATCTTTGTTCGGTCTTCTCTGTGCTAACTGGCTTCTATGCCACGAAAGTGCGTCGTGCCGAGGATGAAAATGTGTTGATAACTATGAGTGACAGTCACTCGTAGTTGGTAGTGACCAAGCATACGCCCGACCACACTGCGCGTCAAGAGAATTGGCTGCAAACAGTGTTGTTTCAGGAGTGTGGGCTTGGGCGACGAGATCCAGATCGAGTTCGGTAAACGCTTGCGCACGCTGCGTACTCGCGCGGGTTTGTCCCAGGAGAAACTTGGTGCTCTGGCGGGAGTTGCCAGAAACTTCGTGTCGATGATCGAAAACGGTCAACGAAACGTCACGTTGGACACGGTCCAAAAGCTGGCGAAAGGTCTGGGATGCCGGATGGCTGCCTTAATGCCGGACGCGGAAGAACGTGACAGTTCCGATTGACCGCTGGGAAGCTGATCGGGCAGTACTCTGAATCACATTGAGCTACGATCTGTTATCCGCTTTGCTCGCATCCATTGCTAGAATTGCCGACTACACGCCGGGGCGAGGGGCGGCGCATTCGACTGGTGGTGGCCTCAATCAAACGGCCGTGACAAGCAATACCTCTTCGAAACGGAGTGTCCCGCTGGCGGGCGTCTGTCCTCTCTGCGAGCCGGTTATGAGTGACTCAAATATTCGAACGGTCTGAGGATTAACCTCGCGTCGTCATTGCTTCGCTGGCACTGATCAAGTTGCTATACTTGAAACCGATGTTTGTCGGACTGAAGTCATTGTTCTTAGCCCAGAGTATCTTTACATGGATCCCATGATTGAAATTCTGCGTCGGCAATCGACGCACGCCTTGAACGTAGGCGAGGCGTTGGGTGGACCCGCAGCAACTCAGGCACGAGCATGGAGGCCAAAATCTACCGGCGAGGCAAGATTTTATGGCCCCGGTACAACACTCAAGTTCGATCGTGGTGAGGTCAATTATCCCTTGGTCTATGTGTGTAAGGGAGTCTTGGACGATTTCCCGGATGCATCGTTGATTGAGTCTGGGTTGCCTGTGGCACGGTCGGGTGCTGAGACTGACGACTTGCCCTATTGGCCGAGCTATCGAGGGGCAACTCCTGCCCAGCGCTCTCGCTATATCGATTGGCTCATCGGTGGCCGGT
>JAQGHS010000470.1 GCA_028291605.1 Planctomycetaceae bacterium
ACAGCCCAATGCCAACATGCACAAACCACTTCCACCGCTTCAACACGGCCGCTCGCAGCTTGAGATGCTCTTCATCCAGAATCTGCCGAGCCGCCGGCAGCAAGACGAACAACATAAACACGGTTCCGCCCACCACGGTAATCGCCGAACCGATGTGGATCCAACGAAAAATCAACTGCAACAACAAGTTCATAACAGGAGCTCCTGGGGTTGTTTCTATCGTAATTAACAAGTCCAAGTGAGCCGGGCGGCGTAAGCCCCCGGATTCTTCTTCGTGGCCGACGCTACAAAAAACGTCGGCATTCAGAGGCTAGCAGCGTCGGCCACGGAATCCCGGGGCTTACGCCGCCGGGCTCGCCTGAGTTTCTCCATTTGAGAACCACAGTCTCCAATTGCGACGCGAAACTCGCAAGCAACCGACCACACAATTCAGACGCCGCTTGACCCCGCGGAACAGCGGGGCCTATTATCCGCGGAGTCAACTCCGCATGTTTTCACGCCCAAACTATCGAAACGTCACCATGACTGTCCGTACTCGATTTGCCCCCAGCCCCACGGGTTACATGCATATTGGCGGCATGCGCACCGCCTTCTTCGCCTGGTTATTCGCCCGTCACATGCACGGTAAGTTCATCCTGCGCATCGACGACACCGACGAAGCCCGCAACATGTCCGAAGCTCTCGGCCCGATCCTGCAGGCCTTCCGCTGGCTCGGTCTGAACTGGGACGAAGGCCCCGAAGTCGGTGGCGATTACGGCCCGTACTACCAGTCGCAGCGCAGCGAACTCTACAAGGCCGCCGCCCAGAAGCTGATTGAATCGGGCCAGGCCTACCACGATTTTTCCACACCCGCTGAAATCGCCGCCGATCGCGCCGAGGCCGACAAAGCCAAGCGCCCCTATATCAACATTCGCCGGTCACTCGACCTGACCGAGGCCGAACGCGCCCAGTATCTCGCCGAAGGCCGCCCCTGGGTCCTGCGATTCCTGGTTCCTCGCGGTGAAACGCTGGCGATCGACGACCTCATCCGCGGACATGTGGAATGGGATACGTCGCTATTGCCCGATCCGGTCATCGTCCGAGCCAACGGCGGGCCGCTCTACAACTTCGCGACGGTCGTTGATGACGCTCAGTTGGAGATCACGCACGTCATCCGCGCCGAAGAGCATCTTTCGAACACACCAATCCAGGTCCTGCTGCATCGTGCCTTAGGGAACGTCATGCCGACGTTCGCCCACGTCCCCTACGTCGCGGCCCCAGGATCCAAGGAAAAACTCAGTAAGCGAAAGATTGCCGAGTACCGCAAAAACCCCAAATTTAAAATGCTTTTTGAGCGTGCAGACGAGGTCTTCCCCAAGTTGGGCTTGGACATCACCCCCGAACGCAGTCCGGTTACCGTCGAATACTACGAGAAAATCGGTTACCTGCCGGCAGGCGTCTTGAACGCTCTTGGTCGCCTGGGCTGGTCGCTCGATGAGAAGACCGAAATCATGTCCCTGGCCGAGATGGTTCAGAACTTCACACTGGAACGAGTCGTCAAAGCGCCCGCCGGCTTCGACCCCGACAAACTTTTCAGCTTCCAGAGCCACTGGATGAAGGAACTGCCACTCGAGCAGAAAATCGACGGCTGCATTCCGTATCTTGTCGCAGCCAAGCTGATCACCGAGCCGATTACTCCCGAGTCGCGACAGTTTATCTCCCAGGTCATCACAGCCTTCGGCGACCGGCTAAAACTCTTCTCGGACATCATCGACACGGAATACTTCTTCCGCGACGAGTTTCCCATTGACGAAAAGATGTTCCAGAAGCGAGTCTGTAAAGAAGGGGTCCCTGCCTTGCTGCGCGAGTTCGCGCAGCGATTGGCCACGACCGAGTCCTTCACGCTGGAATCTCTGGAAACTGCCTTACAAGCCTTCGCCGCCGAAAAGGGAGTACAGGGGGATCTGATCCACGCGCTGCGACTGAGTACCACAGGCACACCGGTCGGCCCCGGAGTTTATGAATGCCTGGTCTTACTAGGCAGGGAAAAATCCTTGCAGCGGATCGAAGCCGCCCTACTGCGGGCGCAGCATGCGTAGCTGTAGCCTGACTCTCTGAGTCGGGACCTCCTCGCACCAGAAAACCCGACTCAGAGAGTCAGGCTACAAGAGGGTCACCATGCAGCCGACCGAGCTACTCGTGGCAACCGAAGGCGATGTGCTTCACATCACCTTGAACCGCCCGGCCAAGCGAAACGCGCTCACGCGGGCGATGCTTAAAGAGCTGCTCGCAGTCCTGCAGGGCCTCCCCACCACCACGCGCCTCATCGTATTGCGAGCCAGCGGTCCGGTCTTCTGTGCCGTCATGGACCTGCAAGAAATGCAGGATAACGCAGCACAACCGAATTCCGCCGAACTCTGGCAACAAGACGCCGACATCTACCGCCAGGTCCTCGAAACGCTGACTTTCGCCCCGTGCCCCACGCTATGCGTCGTCCAAGGCCCCGCATTAGCCGGTGGAGTCGGCCTGGTCCTCGCCTGCGATATGGTCCTGGCGACAGAAGCCGCCAGCTTTTCGCTCCCCGAACCCAAACGCGGCATCATCGCGGCGATGGTCCTGCCGCTGTTGGTCCTCAGAATCGGACAGGGCCCCGCGAGTTGGTTATTGCTCTCCGGACAAACATTGTTCCCGGAGGAGGCTCGTCGCTTCGGCCTGATCCACCAATCGACTTCAGGTGCGACGCTTGACCAGGATTTGTCGGCCGCAATCACTGCCGTCCTGACCGGAGCTCCAGGGGCACTCAGCGCAACGAAACAGCAGCTTCTCAATCCGGTTGCAGAGCGATTGAAATCCGACTGGGACTCGGCCGCCCAAGTTTCGGCGGCGGCTCGGACTCAGCCGGAGGCCCGCGAAGGGCTTCAGGCGTTTCTGGAACGAAGGAATCCGAATTGGCTGTAGGGCACTCCTGCCCGTCTTCGAGTCCGACGTCCCAATACTGACGGGCAGGAGTGCCCGTCCTACGACGCTCCGAGTTGCAACATCCAATTGCAAGTTCTCACGCTACAAACGCGAACAGGACGACCGAGCGTTGCTCGGTCGTCCTGGATATTCGATGTCTGAATTGCCAATCGAAGTGTGCTTAAGCCGGGCTTACTTGCCCTTCTTAGCGGCACCCTTCTTCTCGCCCTTCTTGTCACCTTCAGCGGGTTCGGCTTTGACCTTCTTTTTCTTACCGAGGGTCAGCTTCACAACGCGCGTCTTGGGGATACCGAGAGGACTGCGGCCTTCGACCCACTTCTCTTCGACTTCCATCTGCAAAATGCGCTCGTCTCGCGTGAGAACATTCCGAGAACGGGCCAGGCGGCCTTTGCGCTTCAAACTACGATCGATGGTCACAATGAATCTCCGACTGAACTGACGCTGTAACTCGTTATCTCAACAAGCGATAGAGTCGCTCACCGAGTGATTGATAAATCGCCGGGCCACCCCAGAGTGTGGGAGCCACATTCCATTATCGGGCAGCAAGCCACACAGGATAACAGACAATCCGGGCTGCATCAACAGAGAGGCTGAGACAAACACGGAGATTTTCAGCGACCAACACCGCCGTCGTCTTGAAAAATCATGACGAGACGATCAGCGTAACCTCACTGAAATTCCTTTTCGGCATGCTCCACCAAAAGAACATCCCAACCAAAAACCCCCATTTCCATGGCCAGAGGGTCATATACTTGACCCTCTGCCAGCTCTCCCGACTGAAATCGGCGCCAGCTTCCTACATTGCGACATAGATCATTGTATCGCTTGGTGAAGTATGGAGGACTCCCGCCTTTCCAGCACCTACCTGATGAACCTGCAAATAACTCGGTATACCATCCCAGCGAACTACCTATCCACCGGGGACCATACCACCACGCATGGAAAATCGGCCGATAGACGGTTTTATGCAACTGCTTCCAGGTCTCATCACTACCGAATCCGCGGCTATCCAGCCATGCCAGCGGACCAATGCTGGCGACATAGACCATGACTACCGCGATAAGCCATCCGAACGCCATCAACCCACGGCGAATGAACCGCGTTTTATGTAGCGACTGGATAACACAATCTGCCATGATTTCATCCTCGGTGAATGGCAACCGCTGAAGCTTGGTCCGGCCTTCCGTGGGAACGGAATCATAGTCTGTTGAGAAATGAATGCACTGGCAGTTTTCCAAGCCGCGGAGCGGCGACCGCATAAAGCCCGGGGTGATAACCCCGGGAAATGGGGTCGAAATAAACAACCAAGCCCCGCAGGCGCGACCGATTCCGTTCAGGATAGGGTCGCCCTCCGGGGCTTGGATTTTGTCTGGATGATCTGGTCCCGGGGTTACCACCCCGGGCTGTATGCGGCCGCCGCTCCGCGGCTTGTAACTGCGGTTGGCAAATGGCAATCCCATCAGTCCCATTGGTCCCATAAGTCCCATAAGTCCCATCGAATGCAGAAGAAATGCATGGGACTTATGGGACGTATGGAAGGCAGGCATTGCTTGCCACCGCCCAACATTCGGCCGCCTGGCGGCCT
>JAQGHS010000486.1 GCA_028291605.1 Planctomycetaceae bacterium
AGTTGGGGTGGCACATCGCAACGAAGCCTTGTTGCATGTGCTGCTGGCGCTGGTTGCCGTCATTATTACCGGCCGACTGTTGGGGCAGGTCTTTCGCTATCTCGGCCAACCGCCAGTGATCGGAGAAGTGATTGCCGGCATCCTGCTTGGTCCTTCGTTGTTAGGCCAGATTTCACCGGAATTCGCTGGTTACCTTCTCCCGCAGTCAGTCGCCCCGACCTTGGGAGTGATCGCCCAGTTGGGGGTCATACTCTACATGTTCGTTGTGGGGCTCGAACTGGATCCCGAGTCGTTGCGAGAACGTGGCCATTCGACTGTCGCGATCTCGCATGCCAGTATCGTGGCTCCGTTTCTGCTGGGGTCGATTCTGGCTTTGTTCCTCTACCCAAGACTTGCCGAACCGCACGTGCCCTTCACTGTGTTTGCGTTGTTCCTGGGGGCGGCCATGTCCGTGACAGCCTTTCCGGTGCTGGCCCGCATCTTGACCGATCGTGGCATCAGTCGCACCCCGCTCGGGGTAGTGGCCCTCACGTGTGCGGCGACCGACGATGCAACTGCCTGGTGTCTACTGGCCTTCGTTGTTGGAGTGGCCCAGGCCAAGGTCCAGGCGTCATTCCTGGTCCTCGTATGGACCGCGGCTTACATCGCCGCCATGTTCCTCGTGTGCCGCCCCCTGCTCCGCCGCTGGGTCAACTCTCTCGGAGACCGACCGACGACGCCCGGGGTGATGGCCGTCGTGTTCGTGGGCTTGCTGGCTTCCGCATTAATCACCGAGGCGATTGGCATTCACGCCATTTTCGGAGCCTTCGCGCTGGGGGCCATCTTTCCGCATGACAGTCCACTGGCGAAGGATCTGATTCGCAAGTTGGAGGACACTGTCACGGTCCTGCTGCTCCCCGCGTTCTTCGCCTTTACCGGCATGCGTACTCAGATCGGGCTAGTCTCGGGGATGGAGAATTGGATGTGGTGCGGGCTGATCATCGCCATCGCCACCATCGGCAAATTCGGCGGCACCTTGGTCGCCGCGCGGCTGACGGGTCTCAACTGGCGAGAATCCTCCAGCTTGGGCATCCTGATGAATACCCGGGGCCTGATGGAGTTGATCGTCCTCAACATTGGCCTGGATCTACAGATTATCTCCCCGACAGTGTTTGCCATGATGGTGATCATGGCCGTCGTGACGACGATCGCCACGACGCCGATCTTTCAACTCATCAACCGCGGCGCAATCACCGAATAAGGGGTCGGGAGTACGAGTTTTCGAAATTGGCCTCCGGGCCGCTGAATTACCAATCCGACTCGAACGGCCAATATCGAAAAATCGTAGTCCCGACCCCGCCCAACGATTTCAGGCTGCTCCGTACTGATTCCCATGCTAAACTCGCTGGCAATCGATTTCACAGTGTGAGTCGACAGCATGCCTTGGCGAGAAGGGACCAGCAGATGTGGCAATGCGTTGAATGCCAGTCAGATGTCGAGGACAATTTCGAAATCTGTTGGAATTGCGGGACATCGTCGGATGGAGTTCTCGATCCGGAATTTCGCAGCGCCGTTGACGATGTTGAGGCCCATGCCGAGAACGATGAGGTCGACGAACAGAGTTCGAACACTTGCCTCCGGTGTGAAGTTCCCTTGTACTACCGAGGAGCTGCTCGGCTCGACATTTTCAGGGACAAAGACACGATCCTCGGAGACGTCATTGAGGCTGTCACGGGAGTTTCCGTGAATACGGAATGGCTATATGTGTATGTTTGCCGGCAGTGTGGGCACGTCGAGTTCTTCGCCAAACGCGAATAGGGGCCCATGATTCGGATGGACGACTTGCGCTCGCAGGTTGAATGTTGATCGGGGTGCGGGCCTACGATTTTTCGATATTGGCCGATGTGCATCGTTATTGCACTTCAGAGCTGATGGCGGCCAATTTCGAAAACTCGTACGCCCGACCCCAGGTTTAATGCGAGATCAATCACTCGTCGGCCGCGGTGGATTGGCCCAGTGTCCTGAGGGATCGGAGCCGGACACGATCACACCCTTTTGATTCCAGCCGAGTCCCGCTCGAACATCGGCCGCACAGTATCGCAGTGTGATGCCACAGCGACGGCGATCGGAAAGATTGGCCTCCGAACCGTGCAACAACAGATCCGAGTGCAGCGAGACTTCACCCGCTTTAAGCTCGTCCCAGACAACTTCGCCGTATTGTTCGGCGTTGTCGATGGTTTGATTCAGGACGTTGTGCTCGGACGGGTCGCTCGGGCGAAACGTCAGGTGACCGACGTTCTGTGAACCGGCGATGAATTTCATACAGGCATTTTCGCGGTCGGCATCGTCGATTGCCAGCCAGACTGTGACCGCTTTGGAGGGTGACAAGGGCCAGTAGCTGGCGTCCTGATGCCAGGCGACCGGCTTGCCGTCGCGTGGCATCTTGCAGAAATAATGCGAACCCCAGGCGATCAGATTCGGCCCGAGCAGATCCTGCACTACGGCGATTAGTCGCGGATGAGTCAACAGGTCGTAAACCTTGCCGTACTTCAGATGCGCGGTGCTGATCGAATAGCTATCGCCGCCTGCCGCGAGGACTTTGGCAAGTAATTCGTCGAAGTACTCGCGGTTGGACTGCGCCTCGGTGGGCGAGAAAATCCGAATTCCCTTCACGAAACCGTCTCGGTTGAATTGGACGATCTGCTCCTGAGTCAACACCTGGGGGTTGGTGGTCTGACAAGGATGAAACTTCAAATCCCGCTCGACTTGGGCCAGCGAGTCTTGATCGAGAACGGCCTTGAATTCAGTTTGCATGGCGGTGGTGTCAATCTGATCTGTAGGAGCGTGCTACGAGGGATTCTTCCTGATCTCGTTTCCTTATAATCGTCAACTCTTCACGGCGACAAGTGCAAGCCTGTAATTTCTGCGCCAGACATGTGACAATCTGCAGCAGAGACCCGTCGCTGCCGCGTCGTGCGTCCGGAATGTCCACGAAACTCCTTCGAAAAACTCTCTGTTTGGAAGGTCTAAGTGTCACAATGAAGCCCATTTTGTTCTGTGCGAGTCTCACGGTCTTCGTGTGGGGCTTCTCCGCTTTGATTGCGGAACAGGCAACCAGCAAGCCAGCTGCCACGCCCAAGAAGGCCGCTCCGGCAAAGCCTGTCGAAGCCAAGCCGAAGGCCCCGGTTGCAGAATCGAAACCGGCAGGCGAAGCGGTCGTGTTCCCTGCCGCTGAAGCGATCGTCGGCGAGCGATCTCCGGAAGACGTGGCTGCGATCAAGACGTTGGCGAAGTCGTTCGCTCAAGGGTTTAACCAACATCAACCCCAGGCAATCGCGGAATTATTCACTGCGGATGCCGAGATCACTGACGAAGGTGGACGTACCCTGCAGGGGCGGCCGGCGATCGTGAAAGTGTTTGACGATTTGTTCAAGCTGCATCCCGAGTCGCGGGTGCAAGTTCAGGTCAATTCGGTCCGCTTTCTGGGCAAAGTCCTGGCCACCGAAGAAGGTACGACTACAACAACTTGGACCGATGGTAAGCAGGAGTTGCCGATCGAAACGAGTCGTTACAGCGTGACCTACGTCAAACAGGATGGCACCTGGAAAATGGCGAATGCTCGGGACCTCCCCAATCCGCCGCCGACACCTACAGAACATCTGCATGGGCTCGATTGGCTCGTCGGGACCTGGGTTGATGAGAACAGTGATTCGCTCGTGCAGACCACGTTTCGCTGGTCCGACGATCAGAATTATCTGTTGAGCGATTTCACGATGCAGGTCCGAAGCAATCCTCCCTTAAATGGAACTCAGAGAATCGGCTGGGATCCGCGCACGAATGAACTACGAGCCTGGACGTTTTATTCGGACGGCGGCTTTGGCGAGGCTCTCTGGACTCGCGACGGGAATCGCTGGATCTCCAAGACAATGGGAGTCTCACGCCAGGGGAAAATTGCCTCTGCCACGAACATCCTGACTCAGACCGGTAAGGATCATGCGACGTTTCAATCTCGAGATCGCATTGCAGGTGGAGTACCCGTTCCTGATATTGTTGAGATTCCGATCGTCCGCAAACCGCCACCTCCCTCGGCACCGTAAAACCGGATGGCTAACGGGTGTCGTGTCACACTGTGAATTCATTTGCGCTGTTATCTTCCAGGGGGAGGTTTGAGACATGAAAAAGTCATTCAAAGTGCTGGTTGCTGGAATCTTGGCCGTGACATTCTTCACCGGCGTCAGCGTTGCGGGACGGTTCGGCGGTGGATTTGGCGGAGGCGGCTTCGGTGGTGGTGGGGCGCACTTCGGCGGGGGCATGGGGGGTGCCCATTTCGGTGGCGGTAATCTAGGCGGCGGCATGCATTTTGGCGGTGGTGGCCTCGGTGGCGGAGTGAGTCACTTCGGTGGCGAGATGGGGCACCTGGGCGGTGGCGGTTTTGGGGGTGGCGTCGGACGTCCGGGCGGGTTCGGAGATTTTCATCCGAGCACCGTGGGTTTCCATCCCACCTCTGCGTTCGGTGGCGCGGGGGGGATTCGGCCCGGCGGCATCAACGCCGGGGGCATCGGACATCCTTACGGAGGCTTCGGGGCGGCAACTCGCCCCTTCGGCGGAAATCGTACGGATATCAACGTCAACCGTACGATTAACAACACGTCGATCAACCGTGTCGGAGTCGGTGCGCGACCGGGGCTCGGTTACGGGGGAGCTGGGATTTACCGTGGTGGAGTGGGTTACGACCGCTTTGGAGTCGGCAGCCGGGCGGCACTGGGAAATGCGTACTATCGTCCGAATTACTATGGTGGCTGGTATCACGGAAACTGGCACAACAACTGGGATCGTCCCTGGTACGGTCGACCGATCGGTTGGGGTTACGGTTACGGCGGGGCTTACATGGCGGGGGCCATGCTGACGGCCCCCTGGAACTGGGGATATTGGGGTTACAGCAACCCGTACTATTCTTACTCTTCCGGGCCAGCCTATCTCGACTATTCCCAGCCCGTTGTTTCGGCGGATACCAGCGGTGCTGATGCGGACAATACCGGCGACACGCCTGCTCAATCGGTGGTGGCTGGCCAGAATGACATTCCTGGGGTTGCCGTAGATCAAGCGTCGCCAAAAGACGAGGCCATGCAACTGTTCGACACGGCTCGGGTGGCATTCCGCTCCGGCGATTATGCGGCTGCTCTGACGCAAGTCGAGCAGGCTCTGGAAAAACTGCCGAAAGACTCGGTGCTGCAAGAATTCAGAGCGCTCGTGTTGTTCGCACAGCAAGACTACAAAGGCGCGGCCGCGCCGCTTTACGCAGTGTTATCAGCAGGGCCCGGCTGGGACTGGACCACACTGATTCACTTGTATGCCAACATTGACGTCTATACGGATCAGATTCGGACCCTGGAAGAGTACCGCAAGGCACATCCGGACTCCGCCGAAGCGAGGTTCGTCCTGGCTTACCACTATCTGACGCAGGGGCATGGTGAAGCAGCGGCCAAGGAGTTGACCAAGGTGGTGGAGCTCAATCCCCGCGATACACTTTCGGCTCAGATCTTGAAGTCCTTGACGCCTCCTGCTGCAGGGGCGACCGACGACACGCCGCCGACGCCCGATAGCGAAGTCAAACCGGCCGACAGTGACGTGAAGCCAGGAGACACCAAGCCTGCCAAGCCGCTGGATCTGGCGAAACTCGTGGGGAATTGGACTGCCAGTCGCGACGACGGTTCGGCCTTTGCTTTGAGTTTGACGAAAGACAACAAGTTCAAATGGAAGTTCACGCTCAATAAAAAGACTCAGGAATACAGTGGACCCTATGAAGTGGCTGACAACATCTTGATTCTCAAGCAGAACGACAGCCCGGCGATGGTGTTTGAGGTGACTCCCATGGGGGCCAACAGCATGAATTTCAAATTGGCTGGAGGCGATCCGGCAGATCCTGGGCTAGTATTTGGTAAGTAGATTGATGGAGTTTTCATATCCACGTTGGGAAAAAACAGATCGTAACGGCGAGGCTTACCATGCTGCT
>JAQGHS010000495.1 GCA_028291605.1 Planctomycetaceae bacterium
GGCAGCATGCTGAACGTGTCGTGATAGTTATGAAATGCAATTCCAATCTGCTTCAAATTGGACTTACATTTGGCACGTCGCGCTGCTTCACGAGCCTGCTGGACGGCTGGCAGCAACAGGGCGATCAAGATCGCGATGATGGCAATGACCACCAGCAATTCAATCAGCGTAAACCCCTTGCGGTGTCGTAACATACGTGGCTCCATTACCTTAAGAAAACCGACAACTGTCAGTTCCTGGCTGAGCAACCGGCCATTCACTACGATAAATGATGATAGATTTGCAGAGAGACGAACAGATTTCGCTTCAGTACCCGTATCTGTACATCTAGAGTAGGTTGCTTATCGATAAACTAAACAGAGCAAATAATCTAGATTGAATCGACTATTCCCAACCCGCATCCTTGAATTAAGCGCGAACCGTAACGGCGCATCTGCAATTGGATGACCTATTTCGGCCGTTTACCTCGGATCTTGTTTCGGAAATCAGCGATCGGCAATGTATTCGCGATATCGGCCTTAGACAGCCCCGCTCGACGCGCCTGGTAGACGCCGTATTCTAAAGCATCCAGACCACTTGTGCTATGGGCGTCAGTGCTGATCACGATCGGAATTCCGCGGTCCCGTGCGGCCGCCGCCTGGACGTCGTCGAGGTCCAGACGCTGATAAGCCGCGTTGATTTCCAGCATGACTCCATATTCAGCAGCCGCTTTCAGGATCGTTTCGAAGCTCCAGGCGACTGGGGGACGTTTATTAATAATTCGTGCACTCGGGTGGCCGATGATCGAAACATGGGGATTTCGAATCGCGTTTAACAGTCGCAAATCGATCTGCTCCTGCGGCTGGCGCAGCCCGTAGTGCAAGACGGCAATCACCCAGTCTGCCTCAGACAGGACCTCGTCGTCCAGATCAAGCGTACCGTCTTCGAGAATATCACACTCAATTCCACGTAAGACCTCAATCCCCGAGATTTGGCTGCGAACCTTGTCGATTTCTTTCCAGTGCAGACGGAGCCGCTCGGCATCCAACCCGTTGGCCATTGAAACCCGCTTGGAGTGATCGGTAATCGCGATGTATTTCAACCCCCGCGCTTTCGCCGCCAGGATCATTTCGCTGATGGTGGCCGTGCCATCGGTCGCGGTCGTATGCATGTGCAAGTCACCTTGAATGTCGGCGACTTCGATCAACTGCGGCAGCTTTCCGGCTTCGGCCCGCTCAATCTCACCTCGATTTTCGCGCAGTTCCGGAGGGATCCAAGGGAGCCCGACCGAGGCATAAACCTCCTCTTCCGTGCGGCCGGCGATGGAAGTCTCTCCGCGGAAGACCCCGTATTCATTGATCTTCAGTCCCCGCTCTTGAGCTCGCCGACGGATGACGATGTTGTGTTCCTTCGAGCCGGTAAAATACTGCATGGCAGCACCATACGACTCTTCCGGAACCACCCGCAGGTCGAGTTCCAAGCCGGACTTCAGGCGGACGCGTTGCTTGGTATCGCCGCGTGCGAGGACCTGCGCCACGAGAGGATGCGCGGCCAACGTGTCCATCGCCGCGGTAGGACTACTGGCAGTCGCGAGAATATCCAGATCGCCCACCGTTTCCTTGCGACGACGCAGACTGCCCGCCGCGGAGACCTGCCCGACACCCGGCAATTTCCGCAGCGTCTCCACGATGGCATCTGCTTCGACCTTGGCCTCGGCCATGTAGGCTCGAGTTCCGACCAGTTCCACCTGTGCCAAGCCCTCCAGAATCGACTTCGCAGTCTTTTCCCCAAAGCCTTTCAGTTTCGCAACCTGACCCGCTTCGATGGCTTGCTTCAAGTCCATCAACGAAGCCACCTTGAGCTCCTGAAACAGGGCTGCGGCTTTCTTCGGACCGAGACCTGGAATGCGCAGCATGTCGACCACGCCGTCGGGGACCTCTTGCCGGATTTCTTCGAGCTGCGGTAATGACTGAGTTTCGCAAATCACCACAATCTTGTCGGCTAGATCCTTCCCGACACCTGGGATCGCGACCAGTTTGGTGCGATCGGTCTTCACGATCCCAGCGAGGGACTCGGGCCATTCCGCAAGCGTCTTAGAGGCCTGGCGGTAAGCGCGGATCCGAAAAGAATTGGCCCCCGAGATTTCTAATCGATCGGCGAGATCGTCGAAAATACGGGCAATTTCATTGTTCAACATGGTGTGGATAGCAAGCTGAATTTTGGGGTTTTGTGTGTGAATGGTGATTCGCTAACTTACTCACCTGCATTCCAGAGATAAAGGGGTGTCTGCCGCTGGCCGAGTATTGCGCATTTCACTTCTCGTCCCAATGGTCGCTTCTGTCCCTTGAACAGTCCCAGCGGAAAAAGGTGAAGCCGTCATGAAGCTCAACGAAATCAATCAATTGATCAAATGCCTGGGCCGCGAAGCCTGGGTCGTCACGTCGGCCCATGCCGGTCAATGTAACGGATTGATCGCGACGTTTGTCTCACCCATTTCGATCGTTCCGGATTTGCCCCGGTTCGCCGTCGCGCTTTCAAAGCTGCATCATACCTGGACTCTGGTGGAAGGTTCCGGAGCACTAGCCGTCCATTTGCTGACAGCCGATCAAGCCGATCTGGCACTGCGTTTTGGAACGCAAACTGGCCGCGAGGTCGATAAATTCGCCGGCGTTGCCCATCACACCGGAGTCACCGGCAGCCCATTGTTGTCGGACGCCAAAGGTTGGCTGGACTGCCGGGTTGAAGCCAGTTTTGATACCGGCGACCGAACAATTTATCTGGTTGAAGTAGTTGCCGGCGATTTTTCAGGCGATTTTTCGCCGCTGACTCAAGCCCAGTTACTGGGTCTGGCGACTCCCGATCAACTGCAAATCCTACGCACGCAACTCGCCGCAGACGCAGCACAGGACGCGATTGCAATCCGAAAATGGCGGGCAAAGAATGTCAAAGATAGTCGTTGATCTCTCCGCGATCATAACGCCTTCGCAGAATGGCTCTGAACATTCCGGCACGTTATCATCGGTGATCATGAGCACTTTTTATCGCTACCTGCTAACCGCATTGTTTGCCGTCCTGATGATTGCGGTACCAATCGCATGGTCCAGACATATCATGCGAATGAAAATCGCCACGGTTGTGCAGTACGAACGGGCTGAACGCATTAAACGCGGGTTGGTACCCGACGCTTCAACTCCGGTACCTTTGGTGGTTGATATCCCACCCAACTTTGGCCCTGAGGTCGATACTTTTGAGTTTATTCAAGTCCGAATCAGCGATCTGTTGATTCGATATTGGTATCTGTGGGTAATGTTCGTTTTGGGTGCCAGTTGCATATTGTTTTTGACAATGCGGCCCAATCCCAATCGACAGACCGAGCTTGCAGAGGGCGCGAACCGCAAGTGAACTCGATAGTTCAGCGATGGTCTTGCCGGAGTCGTGCGTTCGATCGGGTTGCCTTGCACGAAATTCCGTTTGCGAGACAATGCCTTCGAGCCTCGCTTCAGACGCTCTGCCTGATTGAACAGCGCACCTGCGGGATAGACGATCAACACCATAGGCGGTGAATGCCAACAATGACTGTGCCAAATCTGTATCGATTCATTCTGGGGCTGTTGCCACTCTTTGTCATCACGGCTGCTCGTGACTTGCCGGGAGACGAATCACTGCGGGGAGTCGCCTGCCGCTCAGTGCATTTGGGATATCCGTCACCGGCCGGAACCGCCTTCTACAACGAGGTGACGATTGATCAATCGGCAGAAGGCACGTACTTCTGCGTCAGCGCTTTCAACATGGGTTATTGCGGACTGCAGGAGCTCGACAAGGGAAAGAAAGTTCTGATCTTTTCGGTCTGGGATCCGGGTGACCAGAATGATCCGAAGGCCGTCAAAGAAGAGCAGCGAGTCAAGCTATTGCACAAAGATCCCGCCATGCGGATCGGACGGTTTGGTAACGAGGGGACCGGCGGGCAATCCTTTTTCGATCTCGACTGGAAGCCTGGCGAGACGTATCGCATTTTGATTTCTGCCCGGTTGGATGGAGACCGCACGGCCTACAGTTGTCACCTGTTCGACCCGCAGTCCCAGACCTGGCGGCATCTCGCGACGTTCTCCACGCTGGCTAAGGGAAAACTACTGGAAGGGTGCTATTCCTTCGTGGAAGATTTTCGGAGAAATCGTGTCTCAGCGACTCAAGCCCGATCGGCGCGTTTCGGCAACGGCTGGGTCAAGACGACTTCCGGCCAGTGGATCGCCTTGACGAAGGCCCGTTTTACAGCGGATGCCAACCCGGTGACCAACATCAACGCCGGGATCAAGGGAGACCAGTTCTTTCTAACGACCGGCGGGCTGACGGAGAACAAAGACGCGAAGCTCAATAGCGAACTGCAGCGACCGCCGTCGGGATTAAAGCTGCCGGATCTGTAGCTTTGAAGGGTCAAGTGTGAAAGATGAAGGGTGAAAACAGGTCACCATAGGGCGCCACAACTCCTTAATTTCTACATTTCACACTTCTCACCTCACCCTTCACCCTTCTCCCTGACGATGGGGTTGGCACGAGTTGTCACAGCCTCAATAATACGGCCGCGCGACGGGACCGGCGAAAATGGCCGGTTACAGCTTTCTTTGGCCCTTCACCCACGAAGGACCAGTTCTCTGCAGGAATCAGACATGGTTTATTTGAACCGCATCTATACGAAAACAGGCGATGATGGTCAGACTGGCCTCGGTGATGGATCACGAGTTCCGAAGACGCATCCTCGGATTGCGGCATACGGAATGGCCGATGAACTGAGCGCGTTCCTCGGGTTAGCAATTGCCCATGGGTTACCCGACGCCATTGCCACGGGACTGCGACACATTCAGCACGACCTGTTTGATATCGGTGCGGACTTGTGCATTCCGGAAGAGACTTTCTCGGACGATGACGCCGCCGAAAATCCCGACGAACACCACGAACACGATCCGAACGCCATCCCGCCTCTGCGAGTCGTTGAATCGCAGGTGCTGGTCCTGGAATCGTGGATTGATGCGGCGGTGGAACAGCTCACGCCACTGACCAGTTTCATTCTGCCGGGCGGCAACCTTGCGGCGGCCACGCTGCACGTGGCGCGAACTGTCTGTCGTCGAGCCGAAATCGAGGTCCTGCAACTCGCCGAGTTCGACGAGATCAATCCGCAAGTCGTGATTTACTTGAATCGCTTGTCGGACTTGTTGTTTGTCTGGGCACGGCTCTGTAACGACGCAGGACGAGCCGACATACTCTGGGTGCCCGGAGTGAACCGTTAAAGTACCGTAAGAAATGCGTTCTATTCCGGTGATTTGACGGGCAAGTCATTCTGCGCGGCAGGCTCCCAACCGTCCTTGGTCAACGGTGCGTGCGTCGTGAAGTTGATCGGCTTGAGCTTGAATTCTTCGTCGGCGGGAATCGAAACGTCAATCGGCGTCGCGGTGAGTTTGGGCTCGGTCGTCCGGGCACTCACAGTCGTGGTCGTTCTGGCCGATGTCGAATTGGCGGGGGCAGTTTTGGGGGCAGTCGGTCGAGCCAAACGGGCCGTCGGCGGCAGCGGAGGAGCTGGGGGAGACACGGGCTCGGCCTGAGGAGGATTCGCCGGCGGAGCCACGGGAGGAGTTACCGGAGGAGTTACTGGGGCGGGTGTCGAATTTTCAGGTGCGGCGGGTGGGGGATTCTTGAAGATCGGAGTCGGTCCCGGGGTGGGCACTGGGGACACCGGCGGTGGCAGTTCCTGATACGGATCAGTTGCTCCTGGGGGAACCGTGTAGTACTGGTCCTGATAGACCTCGGTGTTCGCGGGAGCGTTCGGATCAACCTCTTCGAATCCGTCGCAGCCTTCGCAGTACCCGCAGCGACAGGGCGCTTGCTTGCAACGCTGGCAGGTACGGTGCTTCTTCTCTTTGGGAGCAGCTTGAGGGGGAATTTTGGCCGAGGCCGGCATCTGCTTGTAATTGTTCTCGCCAGAGTAGCTGTTGGTCGGAGTCAGATTGGCCGCCAATTGTTTCATGGAACACGACAGGCTCTGCTGCAGGTGACATCCATGATGGTGCACGCAGTCTGACAGGTCCCAATACGCATCTTCAAATTTCTCAGTCCAACTCGGCTGCGGACAGCAGGGTTGAGGATAGCAGCAGGGCGTGCACGACATCGGCGCACAAGACATTGGCGCACACGTCATCGGGGCACAGGTCATCGGGGGTGAGCACGTCATGGGACAGCAGCATCCTGAGACACTCAGCATCACCGCGAGGACGAACCCCATTCCGTATTGCATCCGCATGGTATGAACCCTGTTCGACGAGCAATCAATTCAAAGCCCAAAGTGGAGGTCCGAGCTCTCTCTGGGGCTATCTAGTTCTATCGTCGTCAAAACAGGCAAGCTTTAACGGTTATACCGGTTATCAGAGCGATTTCCGGGGACGCGGTGCAATTTCAGGCCGACCGCGAATTTTTTCTGCAGTTGGCGATTGCCGCGAACCGATCAACATAAATTGGTGTCTCGATCGCGTGTGGCGGATCTCCAAGATTACCCAGACAACCAACCTGAAAAGGAACCCAGAATGGTCGGAGAGTCGATCCAGAGGGTTGCAAACCGTTTTGGGTTGTGTACTATTACATCACAGTGACGGCAACCCGCCGAACACTCCCTCGGACGCATGGCTCAGTTGGTTAGAGTACTACCTTGACATGGTAGGGGTCGCAGGTTCGAATCCTGCTGCGTCCACTCCGGTAAAGCCGCAGAGCGCAGTGGAGGGGAGAAAGTCGTGAGTAGAACTGAAAGTTCGGCTCGATGCTTTCTCCCCTTTACTGCGGTCTACTCTCCACTTACTACTCTCTGAACCCGCCTCCCGCTGCATTGACGGCGATTCTTGGGTTTTCTGGTTGCCTCAGGTGAAGCACTTCTAGGGCGTCGCGACGTTCAACGCATCTGCACATGTTCCCCGGGAAAAACAAAGGTTCCTGGAACCTTTGTTTTTCGGAGTAGTTCAATAGGCTGGACAATTCACCCGGCCGGGAGCAAGCTGTCTCGGTCGGGTTTTCTTTTCGCGTCAACCGTTCACTTCGGGAGTCTCGCAGATGACCAAGTCGCATTCGTTAATCATCGGGGCGTCGATTGTTCTGGGATGCTTGATCCTAGGGCTGAGTTCATCTAATCCGGCTGTTGGCGATTCATCGGTATCGCCTCCCGCAGGAGGCAAGTATCAATTGGTTGTCACGGAACCTGCCAACGGAGCTGACTCCAAGGTTTTCGTGTTCGAGCCGAACACTGGCCACTGTTGGTTCAAGGCGACCAATGCCGGACTTCCTAACTGGCGAGATCTGGGCTCTCCGGTAATTCAATCCGGAAAGTAGACTGGAAACCCGCAAGCCCTGGCTGGATTCACCTCTGGCCGTGGCTTGTTTCTTTTCTGATCTGTATTGCACTGATCCAGTAGGCAGTTTAGCCTAACTACAACGTCGCGCGGCACGACGTGGGCTATCACAACTTGGGCGATATTTGCATAGACGGGCAACCATGATGCGAGTTCAACAGAATGTGCAACGCCTCGTCGTCGTTATCATCTCAGGCATGATACTCGTTGGTACGGCAGCCATTGCCATGACAAGTCGGTACTCCGAACCACCACCGCTGTCGGACAGTGAAATACTTAGAGTACACAGCGCAATTCACGCCATTGCCCCCGGTGATATCCGTAGTCTTCAACAAAACCGTGACGGCAGCGTGACAGCGTTCGTTTCAAGTAGCCCAGAACACAAACAAACCGTCATCGCCACGAAAGTGGACAACGAATGGAGAGCTTCCGTTACTGTTATTTATTTTTAGGCGCAAGCTCTCCGTTCATCTGATTGTCGTGGCTCGCTGTTGCCGAGATGCCCCGTACACGCGCTGTCGGTTGATCGGCACTATCGATCGTGTCCCGGGCCCACGGGGGAGCATGCGCGGCGCGAGGGGCGGAAGTGAGGCCTGGCGATTGCTCGACTCACTAAATCCCTAACCAAAACTCCACATATCGCCCAAGCACTCTGCGACTGTCTTCTGAGCTTTCAGCCAGTATGACAACTGGAGCGTAAACTGCGTCGGCAAACTTCTTTATCCAATGACCATTCCTGGCACCTGTGACATTGAGGCACCAAGCGGCAGGCCCAATGCTCAGCACGTACGCCACGAGCAACATCAACGCGGCGAACATCCAGAGCGCCCAGGTAGTCCGCTTCGGTTTTGCGTCTTCGTTCATGATGTTATTCGTCGAATTCGCCCAAAGAGTAGCGGTGCAGGCGGGATTCTATTCCGACATCTTCAAGCGGTGTCGGCAATGTCCAACCTGGCAACAATCCGTCCCAGGCAAACAGCAACGGCTCGTAGACTCGGTACGTTTTCCTCGGTAAGTAGCCTTGCTCCCGAAGTAACATCACTGGCCATGCGCTCGCGGCATAACCAACAAGCAACATCAACCCG